>JBGCDE010000153.1:0-5437 GCA_045105115.1 Pseudomonadales bacterium
GTCAGAATGAATGTGTCGTATTCGTTGTCACTGAAGTTTGTGCCATTCGCAGAATTCTGGTCTGGTCCGTCAGTTGTTGTTGACTGACAACTCGCCAGGAATGGAAGCACACAGGTCAGGTCAGAGGCCTGGTTTTCATTAACATAGGCGCCCTGATCGCTCTCGTCCTTGGTTTTCTCATAATGGAATTGAAGGTCGAAGTTATCACTAGGTGCCCACTTTGCAGCAAAACCGTAGTTCTGGATGTCGTCGCCACCTACGTCTTGGTTGAGCGTAGTGTTTTTGACAAAGCCATCATTCTTGATTTGAGCGGCAAACAGTTTTACGCCAAGCTGGTCTTCGATGATAGGCACATTGACAACAGCTTTAAGGTCTTCACGACCGTGTTCGTCCACAGCCACGCTAACATCGCCACCCCATTCCATGGTGACATCACCACGAACGATTTTGATCAGACCGCCCGTTGTGTTTTTACCAAACAGGGTGCCCTGTGGGCCGCGCAAAATCTCAACACGCTTTATGTCGAAATTTTGCATGAGTACGCCACTGGCTGTACCCAAAAACATGCCGTCCATCATTACACCAATGGCCGGGTCAAGACTCTTGTCGGTGTCCAGGGTTCCGACGCCGCGAATGGTTATGTTCGCTCCACTGGCAATACCCGGCGCACGTGTAATATAGAGATTAGGCGCGTAGGTTTGCATGTCTTCCAATCTGCGAAGATCGGCTTGACCAAGCTCTGCGCCAATGGCCGATACAGAAACAGCAACGTCTTGAATTGACTCACTACGCTTTGTGGCCGTAACAATTACCTCTTCCAGCATAAAGCCTTGAGCAGTTGCCTGTGCGCTTGTCAGTAGCCCAGCGCTAGATGCCAAGCCAACTGCCATCGCAAGAGCCTGCTTTCGAAATCGTGGTTTGGCTCTGCCAACCGCCTTTGTTCTTGTGGAATGTGTCATTAATCAAAACCCTCGTTAATCGTTATATAGGTGTTGTGGAATGAATATACCCGCTTTGCCCTGTTAAAAACAGTCCAAACTGTTTTTTTTGACGTCCGGCGTACCACTTGCTTGTTTATTGCAAGGAAGATTCTACTCGCTCCAAAGTTAAAAAAACAGACCAAACTGTTTTTTTCTGAGATTCAGAAAGACCAGAGAAGAAATTCAGTAAGGTAACGATGCATTTGCGGCCGATAAGTGTGCAATTGGTGTACAGGCATGTAACGCGCAGCGCTTAAAGCGAGCTATTTGTCACTGGTTTTGGGCGCTTTTTCGCTGGTCAGCCACTTGTTCAAAGTATCGTGAAAGTGGCGAATTTTCGATTCCTGATAACTTGCGAAAATAGTCTCGCCCTTAGGCTGTGAATGCAGGCCTTTCTGAATAGCGCCGTGGTTAACCGCGTCCTGATTGAATATCTTGGTTAGGCTGCTGCCAAACTCAGCGGCTTCGGTGTAATCGTCGTCAAGATCCAGAAAAGTACATTCGGCCGGGGGAGGTATATCACTGCCCTCTGGCAGGGCTACCATAAACATCACTTCGTGCAGCGACTGCTCTGGGTTGTTGCCGTCTGGTCGGAAGCGATAGAAGATAGGGTTGTAATCAGCCCATGGGCTAATGTTTGGAAACACAGAATAGAAAATGGCGTCGCACAAATCGGCGTCGGAAATGTTGTTTACAGCGTCACCAAAGGTTTCGCGCATTTCTTCGCGTCTGGCAGTGGCCTCACCGCGGCGATAAGCCTGAGCTGATTCACTCGCAAACACCTTTGGCAAATCTTCATCGCCCGGGCAAATCTTGCCACCTACCCATTCGCAAATTTGTAAATCAGCCGATTTCACGTCGCCAGAGATATAGTCGGCCGCTGCGGTGAATTGTCCGGTCTTGCCGTTTGGTAGAGTCACCTCAACCTTGTTTTCCTCCAGCCGGCGATATACGTGGCCAGTCAGCGGGTGTCTGAAGCTTTGAAATTCCTTGCCATCGGGAAACGCAGTCGCATCCGGTGCATCAAGGTCGGTGTGCGGGCTGGGTGTGCCCAAAGCAGACATTGCCCGTGACACGTTTGTCCACACGTCGTATTTGGAATTGGTGTCGCCAAAATACGAAAGCAGCTCTGGGTGTGTTGCCACAACATGATATGCCTCCATGAACGCTTCCTGCGCTACTTTCCAGTTACACGGTAGCCGTTTGATCAGGTGTGCAGCTTTAAATCGCCGCTCAAAAGGAATTGAGAAATGACGATCAATATCGCCCAGAAAATCTTCGAGACTTTCGCAGTCAGGATCTGGGTTGATGAAATAGAAGCCGCCCCAGAAGCCTACTTTTACTTCTGGCAATGAGTATTCTTCTGCCGAGACAGAAGGAAAATCCCACTGCGCCGGAATTTCTTTTAATCGACCATCAAGATGCCAGGACCAACCATGGAAGGGGCAGCGAATGGCTTTCAGTTCTTTTTTGTGCGCGTCGCATAGAGAACGGCCACGGTGCAGGCAGGAATTTGGAAACGCTTTCACCTCAGTCTCTGATACACGCACCACGATGTACGACAACTCCGCGATGTCGTACACAAAGGTATCACCTACGTTTGGAATATCGGACTGGTGGCAGGCCATTTGCCAGACACGCTTCCACAGCATTTCTACTTCGCGATTATGTTCTTCCTGACTGAAGTAACGCTCAACAGGCACCTTGGTGACACCGGCTGGGTAGGGAGATTCCTCGAGGTAGACGGGAGGTGGTGCCACCTCGTCCTGGTTCAGCAAATCGATATACGTAATTCCATCAGAGCGGTCGTGTCCGGTAACTGTTTCAACCATGATTTAGCTGCCTCGTAATTGTGATCATCCAGCGGCCTGGATGAGATCTGCGGCTTTTTCCGCGATCATGATGGTGGGTGCGTTGGTGTTGCCCGAACACATGCTTGGCATGACGGAAGCGTCAGCAATATACAAACCCTTGAGCCCGCGTACGCTTAGGTCTGGATTGACTACAGCAAGGCTATCAGTGCCCATGCGGCAAGTACCGCAGCCATGGTACATAGTTGCACCCGCTTGTTGCGCGTAGGCCAGCAGTTGCTCATCTGTTTGAACCTGTGGGCCCGGTGCAAGTTCGGCTTCGATAAACTGGTCGATGGCTTGTTGCTGCAAAATATCACGCGCAAACTTCAAGCTGTCTACGGTCACCCGGCGATCTTCCGGATCAGCCAGAAAATTCGGCTGAATCAATGGCATAGCATCCGCGTTCGCACTTTGAATATGAACACTGCCCTGACTTTCAGGTCGCATTTGGGTGAGCGTGAACATAAAGCCTGGTTCAGATTCCATTTTGTTCTGAACTGTTTTTTCAGGGTCTGTTTCCGGGCTAAAAGGAAAGAAATGAATTTGCGTATCCGGTCGTTGTATTTCGGACCGTGATTTAAAATACGCCTGAATATGCACACCACTATTACTGAAATTGCCTTGGCGTTGAGTGACATATCGAAACAATTCCTTAAGCAGCGGCAGGCCGGATTGTTGTTCATTCATAGTGATTGGCTGGTTCACGCGGCACATGAAAGACGTCATGTAATGCTCGCGGAAATTTTCGCCAACGCCCGGTAAGGACAATTCCAGATTCAAACCCTGCGCAGCAATGACGTCTGCTTGTCCAATACCCGATAATTCCAGCAGTTGTGCACTGTTCAGAGCCCCTGCACTGAGAATGACACCTTTCTTGGCGCTAACGCTTTGTGTTTCGCCCGATGCAAAAAATTGAACCGCCCGGGCGCGACCTCCCAGTAGCTCTACACGCTCTACCGTGGCACCCGTTTGCAGGGTCAGGTTTTGGCGCTTAAGTGCGGGTTTTAGAAATGCTCTGGCTGTATTACAGCGTATGCCGCGTTTAGTGTTTATCTGGAAATACGAAATGCCTTCCTGAGACCCGCTGTTCACATCTTCGTTAAACGGCAGCCCGGCGGATTGACCGGCTTGCAGAAAACCTTCGCTTACCGGGTTTTTAACGGGCATGTCTTGCAGCTGCTGCACATGCAAGGGACCGCCCTCTCCGTGCCATTGGTTGGCACCCCGTGCATGGTGTTCAGATTTCTTAAAGTAGGGCAGCACAGAATTCCAGTCCCACCCGGTATTGCCGTTAGCCGCCCAGCCATCGTAATCCTCGGTCTGGCCGCGCACATAGAGCATACCGTTTAGAGCGCCGGTGCCACCCACTAATTTGCCGCGCGGGTAGAAAAAGCGACGATTGGCAGCCCCTGGCACTTTCGCCGTTTGGTAGGGCCAAAGAAGGTCTTTGTTACCCAAGGTGGCGGGGTAGGCTAATGGAATAGTGGTAGACCAGTTGCGATCATGGTCGCCCGATTCCAGCAACAAAACGGTGTTGCGATCATCGGCTGATAATCGATTGGCAAGAACACAACCTGCCGAACCGGCGCCAACAATTATGTAGTCGTAGTCTTCGCTCACAACATAATCCGCTAGCGGGCGTTAGACCGAACCTTTAATATCTTCTGGGTACGGCAGGGCGCCTTCCGGGTTGAATGCGCCTGGGCCTGAGTACAGCACATCAAAACGACGATGTTGATAAAGCCAGCGATCACCTACACGTGAACATACGTCGTTGTATACGCCAACAAAGCGCAAGGCTTGATTTTGTGCGTCAATAATTTCTTCATTGATCGACCAGCGACACTTTGCACTGTCGCCATCTACTTCGATAATGCCCGCGTGACTCTGGTGATACACAACCGGAAAGCCTTCCATTGCACCCAGCCACATCGCCAGAATACTCTCGCGACCGTTAATGGTCTGGCCCATAAAATCCCAGCTGGCGTCTTCCGCCCACAGTGCTGACCAGTCGTCTGCGTCGCGGCGATGCACTGCATCTGCATAGCGCGCATTGAGTTGATGAATCGCCAGTTCGGCGGCAAGCGCTTGTGACATGTCTTGTCTCCCTGAAAGTGAGTTGAACGGTGCTGTTAAGATTGCTCCGCCATTGCTTTGCCAACATATTCGTTGATTTCATCGCCATTTGGATTACGACGCAACGTGAGCCCACCGTTAACTTGCAAGTTTTGTCCGGTCATAAAGCATTCATCGCTAGCAACAAATACGGCCGCGGCCGCAATGTCTTCCGAAGTGTTCAAGCGACCCAGAGGATACTCTTTCTCAAACGCTGCTTTAAAACCCGGGATTGCCAGGCTTTCCGCGACCATGGGCGACTCAGTGAGCCCGGGTGAAATGGTATTGGCACGAATGCCACGAGCGCCAAATTCATCAGCAACACCGCGAATCACGTGATCGATACCTGCTTTGGTGCCAATATAGGCGTGGTGATTGCCGACCAATATCTTCGCCGTTGCGGATGAAATCTGAATGATGGAGGCAGAGTCGCTCATGTTGCCCACCAGTACTTGCATCCACTGGTAGGGACCTTTGAACTGCAGGTTC
>JBGCDE010000154.1:0-8416 GCA_045105115.1 Pseudomonadales bacterium
GACGGCCTTGATGCATCAGCGCAGTGAGAAAGACACAGTGGTCACGGCACTGCCATGCCCGCATGTGTATGGCAATGTTGTTATGAGCGGCGCCATACAAAATGGTATGACACTGGTGTTACACCCGGCATTCGAAGAGAAAACCATACTACAGAGTATTCAAGAGCATAGGGCCACGCTGTTCGAAGGCGTGCCTACGATGTATATGTTCCTGCTCAACCACCCCGACATCGACCAGTACGACTTGTCGTCGCTGCGCTGCTGCACAGTCGGCGGTCAGACTATGCCGGTTCCAAAAATGGAAGCCGTTGAAGAGCGCTTCGGCTGCCCCTTGATTGAGTTGTGGGGCATGACGGAGATTGGCGGCCTTGGCACAACCTTCGCGTCCAATGGTCTCGTTAAGCATGGCTCGATTGGTGTGGCCTTGCCCTACAACGAAGCACGCATTGCCGATACCGAAGATGCCAGCAAAACCCTACCCGCAGGCGAGGTGGGTGAGCTGATGATAAAGGGCGGCATTGTAATGCAGGCTTATTACGGTAACGAGCAGGCGACCAAAGACACGATTGAAGCCGATGGCTGGTTGCACACGGGAGACGTGGCCTCCATGGATGAAGACGGTTGCGTATTCATCGTTGATCGCAAGAAAGACATGATTCTAACGGCTGGCTTTAATGTATACCCGGCCGAAATAGAGCGCGTGGTGGCCGGGCATCCTGATGTTGCACTGGTTGCGGTGGGCAGCATTCCCGACGAAGACAAGGGCGAGCTGGCCAAGGCGTATATCGTACCCACTACAGGCGCCTCACCCAACGCTGATGACATTATCGCGTACTGCCGTGAGCACCTGGCAGCCTACAAAGTGCCAAGGACCGTGCAGTTTGTTGAGGACTTACCTAAAACCAGTACCGGCAAAGTGATGCGCCGCGAACTTAAAACGCTGGACGCCTGACAGCCAGTCTATATAAACACTCGATGGAGAATAACGTGAACATAGAGTCTGATTTTGTGATGACCATTAACGGTGAAGCCGTTACCACTAACAACACACTGCCGGTTTATAACCCGGCAACAAGGTCAGTGTTCGCTCACGTGCCAGATGCCTCACGAGCACAGCTTGATGAATCCGTCAGAACAGCACGCGAGGCGTTTAAAAGTTGGAGTAAAACGCCGGCTGAAGAGCGCCAGGCCGCATTAGAGAAATTTGCCGACCTGATTGAAGAGCACGCCGAAGGTATTATGAGCCTGCTCACCAGCGAGCAAGGCAAGCCTCGAGCCGGTGCTGAATGGGAAGTGTTTGGTTCTGCCACCTGGTTGCGTGCCACCGGTTCCTTGCGCTTACCTGAAGAAATGGTTGACGAGACCGATGAGCGTCGCGTAGTCACCCGTCACACGCCGGTTGGTGTGGTTGGTGCGATTGTGCCGTGGAATTTCCCTATTTTGCTGGCCATCTGGAAAATTGCGCCCGCATTAATGGCGGGTTGTACTCTCATTGTGAAGCCGTCACCCTATACGCCTTTGTGCGATTTGAAAATCGTTGAGCTGGCACAACAAGTACTGCCACCAGGTGTACTAAGCGCTGTCAGTGGTGGTGACGAACTCGGTAAGTGGATGACAGTGCACCCCGACATCAACAAAATTGCGTTTACCGGCTCAACCGAAACCGGTCGCCACGTGATGCGCTCCGCGGCAGACACAATAAAGCGAGTTACGCTGGAGCTTGGTGGCAACGACCCGGCCATTGTTCTGCCAGACGTTGATGCCAAAGCACTTGCGCCAGAGCTATTCTGGGCGGCGTTCCAAAACAATGCACAATTCTGCAATTCTACCAAGCGCTTGTACATTCATGAAGACGTGTACGACGAGGTGCGTGATGCCCTGGCTAATTTCATTTCAAGCAACATCAAAGTAGGCAATGGCGCTGAGGCCGACACAGACCTGGGCCCCATTCAAAACTCCATGCAATACGGCAAAGTTCAGGACTACTTTGCCGATTGTCATGCCAACGGCTACCAGTTTGCTATAGGGGGTGAAATTGATGACAACGCTCCCGGCTGGTTTGTGCCAGTAAGCCTGGTGGACAATCCTCCGGAAGATTCCAGAATTGTTCGCGAAGAACCTTTCGGCCCAATACTACCCTTGATGAAATGGTCGGATGAGAACGATGTTATTGCCAAGGCCAATGACACGATATATGGCTTGGGCGCTTCTGTATGGGGCAAAGATCAGGAAGCGCTGGAACGCATTGGCAGCCAGCTTGAAGCGGGCACTGTATGGCTTAACGAAGTGCACCAGTATTCGCCCTTCCAAGCCTTTGGTGGTCACAAGCAGTCCGGTCTTGGTTGCGAGAACTCATTGCACGGCCTGATGGAGTACACCAACTGGCAGACAACAACCCTCAACAAAACACATGCCTGAATTGTTGATAAGCAGCGGGAGCGATACTGATTCTATACCTTATGTCAGGTGCCATAATGTTGGCACCATCTTATCCGGCAATGGCCGATAAGCTGATGACTAAATGATAGTGTTGCTCACGTCTGTTTTGGTAATTTAGAATGACAACCAAAGCAGTAATTGATGTGGTTGTATCTAAAGCGCCCCCTAAAATGTGGCGCTCTCGTCAATTTAACCCCTGGATTCTGTACTCAGCCGCTATAGCTTTTCTTCTCATTCTAACGGCCTATACATTAATGGCTTCCTGGGAAACACCGATGGAGGCCTTGCTCTTTCACACTCGTTATACTGCTCGAGTCTCCTTTCTTTTATTTTTACTACCTTTTACTGCCCGCCCATTGGCTCAGCTAATAAACACTCCAGTAACACAATGGCTGATGCGCAACCGACGCACGCTGGGCTTGACCTTTGCTATCTGTATGGCTGGTCACTTTGTTCCTACCATGATTTTACTGGCCGTCGAAGAAGAAGCTTCCGACATCGTAACCATAACTCTAGGGCCCATTGTTTATTTTGCTGTTGCCCTTATGGCTCTTACTTCTTTTGAAAAATACAAACGAAAGATTGGGCGCCACTGGCGGTTGTTACACAGCACAGGTAACTACCTGATTTTATCGATATTGGTTTTTTCTTATGCGTACACCTTTTTTATTGATATTGATGCTGCGACACTTGAGGAATTGGGTGTGTCTGCCACCTCAAGCATACGTCACAACATTTTTTTGTTTGTTATTGTCATAACTATTCTGATCCGACTTGCAGCTTGGTTGAAGACTAGATCAGGCAAAGCCGTTGTATGAGAAATTCTTTAATTAAAACCTGAGGAGTAAGCTTATGGCTAAGTTCAAGCAATCTGCGGTGGCGAAAAACAAAGGCATGAACAGCGATAAACATGACCAAGAGATCGGCATGGATAAGCCCATCGAGCGTCGCGATTTTTTACAGGGCGCAGCCATTTCGGTGGCGGCGGCTGTTGGTGGTGGGATGTTTCCCGGGCTGGCTTTCGGCGCGGCTCTGGAAGAGCAGATGGCCGCGCAGGATCAGCCAGGCTATAACCCGCCAACTAGAACGGGCATGCGCGGCAGTCATCCCGGTTCATTCGAGGGTGCTCACGCGGTTAGGGACAATCCGAACTTTATTACCGAAGCCCAGGACACGGGCGAGCACTATGACCTGATTGTTGTCGGTGGCGGTATCAGCGGGCTTGCCGCCGCGCACTTTTATCGTAAAGAGGCCGGGCCCGACGCAAAGATTCTAATTTTGGAAAACCACGATGATTTTGGTGGCCACGCCAAACGCAACGAATCCCGGGTTGACGGCAAACTGCTGATCATGAATGGCGGAACCGCGCTTATCTCCAGCCCAACGCCTTACAGTGCCGTCGCAGACGGACTACTCCAACATCTCGGCATTTACCCGGATGAGCTGGCAAAGGATACTTACGACAAGGATTTATACAGCAAGTACAAGCTTGGTGACGGCGTATTTTTCGATAAGGAAACCTTCGGCGAGGACAAGTTGGTAGTGCAAGCTGGCGGTTACAAAAAGACGGCGGAAGGTACCAAAAAGTTTTTAACACAGGCGCCGCTGAGTGAAGAGGTTAAAAAAAGCATCCTCACGATAGAAACAGGTTCTGTTGACTATATGGCTGGCCTGTCGAATGATGAAAAGAAAGACCGCCTGTCACGGATGAGTTATGCCGACTACCTGTTGAATGTGGTTAAGGCCAATCCGGGTGTAATTCCATATTATTTGCATCTCACCGACGCATACTGGGGCTGTGGGATTGATGCTGTTTCGGCCCTTGATTGCTGGGGCATCGGGTGGCCCGGTTTCGACGGCTTGAACCTGCCGCGCACAGCAACCCCGCGAATGGGCTACAGCTCTGGAAAAGAGCTTGAAACGGGTGGCTCCTATGTCTACGCATTTCCTGATGGCAATGCATCGATCGCGCGGCTGTTGGTTCGCGACTTGATTCCGGCAGTGGTGCCAGGCACGACGGTTGAGGACTCGATTACTGCGCCTACGGACTATTCCAAACTGGATGAGAGCGGCAACACTGTGCGCATAAGGCTTTCCAGCACGGCAGCGCACGTGATGAATACCAAAGATGGCGAAGTCAAAGTCACGTATCTGCGCGACGGCAAAGCCTATAGCGTCCGGGGCAGACGGACCGTACTGGCGTGTTGGAATATGATGATTCCGTCTATTTGCCCGGAACTGCCGCAAACCCAGAAAAACGCATTGCGCTACCTCGTTAAAACGCCGCTGGTTTTAACATCAGTGGCGTTGAGAAATTGGCGCGCATTTGCAAAATTAGGCATTGAGCAAGTTCGCTGCCCCGGCAGCTACCATTCGAGCTTTCGCCTAGCTTCGGCGATGGACATTGGCGACTACCACAGCGCGAAATCACCTGACGCACCGATCATGATGCTAATGATGCGCACACCTGCGCAGCCGGGTCTTAACGAACGTGAACAGCATATTGCCGGGCGCACAGAGCTTCTCACCACGCCATTCTCAACCTTCGAGCGCAATACCCGGGCCCAGTTGAATAGAGCCCTTGGCCCCGGCGGATTTGACGCAGCACGTGATATTGCCGGCATCACAGTCAACCGCTGGCCCCATGGCTATGCGCCTGAATACAATTCGCTGATAGATCCTGACGAAGGTCTGCCGCTGGAGGCGGCGCGGGCACGCAGAGGCGCTATCGCCATCGCGAATTCAGACAGCGGGGGTGGGGCATATACTGATATAGCGATTGATCAGGCACACCGCGCCGTGACGGAGCTTCTGAATGCGAAAGGTTCCTGATCTTGTGTTCTGTTCAGGAAATGACTTTCTCAACTATCCACTGAGTTTCTACTTCTGTGAAACGGCACTGCGGGCCCGCAAATACAGTAACAGACCCAGTAAACTCCAGGCGCCCACAATAGCCCATTCGTATGGCCAGACCAACGCAGCCGGGCTGCCGGGCATGTATAGGAGGATGATACCCAGCGACAGGATTAGCGCGGCGTAACCTACAAACATACCCATTGGCACCTTGAACGGACGCTCCATTTCAGGTTCACGTTTACGCAGTACGATGAATGACAAAGCCACTGTGGCGTAGGCCGCTACAATGCCCAGGCCTCCGGCATCAACGAGCCACACCAGACTCTTGCGTCCAAAAAATGGCGCAATCACGGAAAACGCGCCGATCATGAGAATGGCGTTAACCGGAGTATTGTATTGGGGATGCATCCTGGCCAAGAACGCAGGTAACATTCGAGCGCGAGCCATCGCGAATATCGCACGACTACCACCGACCAGGAAGGCGTTCCAACTGGTGATGATGCCGCCAATTCCGGCCAGCACCAGAATCTTTCCTGCCCAGGAACTACTGAACGCAACGGTCATCGCATCCGCAGTGGAGAGGGTGGAGGCGGCATTCTCTTCCGGCGACAAAGCCATTGATACCGACAGGATCATAAGAATGTACCAGACCACGGCCATCACCACAGAGATAATCAGTATTCGGCCGATCTGCTGCCTGGGCAGCTTGATCTCCTCGGCTGCTTGTGGAATTACATCAAACCCAACGAACATGAATGGCGTCATGATGAGTACCAGCAGCAGACCTTTCGCACCGTCAACGAATAGTGGTTCCATGTTGCTGCTATCGCCGTTGGCTAACGCGCCGGTTACCAGCATGATGCCGGCCAGCAGGATAAGCAGGGTGACGGTTTTCTGCAGCAGTGCGGTGGTTTGTATTCCGCGGATATTCAACCAGGTCATCGCGATGGCGCCCACGCTACCCACTAGCGCCCATGTTAGGTATACGTCCCACCCGGCGACGTTCCACAGTAAACCCACTTTGTAGTTTGGAAACAGGTGTTCAGTCACCGTGGGCAAGGCAACGGCCTCGAAAGCTACCACCGATACATAACCCAGAACGATTGCCCAGGTACAGAAAAATGAGGCGCCGCTCCCCAGTGCCCGGTGACTGTAAACGTGCTCGCCACCGGTCAGCGGCATGGCAGAGGCCAACTCGGCGTAAGTGAGCCCAATCAACACCACGACTAAACCACCGATTGCAAAAGCAATCATGGCACCGGCAGCGCCAGCCGTTATCACCCAACCACCTGCCAGAACGACCCAGCCCCAGCCAATCATGGCACCGAATGCTAGTGCCAGTACATCTTTCGAGCCAAGTACGGGGTGGAAACGTTCCTCAGTCATTGGGGTAGATGACAATACGGCTTGTGACTGTTAGCACGGTTCTGATTCCTGTTTTTGTTGTGAGTACATAATTTGACATGTCATATGACATGTTTTACCCTGTCGGTTGACCTTCGGAAAGTAAACCGCCTTTATACGATCCTTCGACCGCCAGTAGGGTGCCAATTGCAGGAGTGTAGAGCGCGTTAACTTAACAGAACAGAAGAAACAACAGCAATTTCGAGTACTTTCTAATACTAAGAGGAATGCGGTATGAGCAATTTCGAGACAAAACCATTTTCACCCGCTCACTTTAAGAGAAAGAGGCTAGCCCACGCGATTTCTTCCGCTTTGTTGCTGCCCGTGGTTTCAACATCCGTGCTGGCACAACCTGTTTTAGAAGAGATAGTAGTGACGGCTACTAAACGTGCGGAATCAATTATGGATGTGCCCCTGGCAATCTCAGTTGTTTCCGGTGACTTTGCTCGTGAAGCTAACCTGAACGACATCAAAGATGTGGTGAAGCTGAGCCCAGGAATAACAGGAAATAGTCAGGACAGCTTTCTTGACGCGATCACCATCCGGGGAATTCGTACCAACGATTTTGGTAATGGCGGAGACCCGGCTATTGGCGTGTACAAAAATGGTAACTACCAGGGGCGAAACGGCGTAGCAGTTAGCAGCTTGTTTGATATTGATCGCGTTGAAGTTCTTCGTGGGCCGCAGGCGTTTTTGTTTGGTCGCGGCGCTATTTCCGGAGCTATCAATACGCACACAGTTAAGGCCGACCCAAAAGAACAGTCAGGTTATATTGAGCTTGATGCCGGTGAGCGTGGCGTACTGGTAGGCGAGGGCGCCTTTAATATTCCACTGAGCGACCAAACAGCGATGCGCGTCGCACTTTACCACTCGGAAGAAGATGGCTGGGTGCGTAACCTGGCGGACGGCCAGGATTACTTTGCCCACGAGAAAGATGCGATACGTGTTTCCATAAATCACACTACCGATAAACTCGAAGCTAATTTAGTGATGGAGTATGAGGACCGTCAGCAAGACGGTACGGTGTACCGCGCGCTTGATTTTAGTGAAGCCTTGCCGCGCTTAACAGCCGCTGCTGCGGCGAATGGCAACTTTGCGCCACCGGCATCCTCTGGCAACGATCCTCTCGACTTCAATGCAGACCTGGGCAGAGGCAATGATGGCATTTTTGATAAAGGTGAAGTACTAGGTTTTGGCTTGCACGTGGATTACCAGCTTGATGGCATGGTATTCACGTCGATTACTGGCTACCGTGATCATGAATATGGGTATGCAGAAGACTACGATGGAACAACCGTAGAGTTATTCTATTACGCGCAAGACCAGGAAGGTGATTACTTTGAACAAGAATTTCGCCTAACATCCGACACCGAAGACCCATTAAGTTGGTACGCTGGTGCCTCTTATTATCAAGAAGATATTGATACCGTTTTTACCTCACAACAGGCAGAAGAAGTGTACTGCGGTATTTACTTTGGTGCTTCCTGCGCCTACGTAGGTGCCTATTACGGTTTCGCTTTTCAAGCCAGCGCAGACGGGCAGATTAATGACCTAAATAAAATTGTCGGTGATTATTCTGGTTACGCAGCGTATGTTGATCTGGGCTACGAATTTAGCGAGTCCTTCGATGTGGCCTTCGGTGTGCGTTACACCTACGACGAAAAAACCTTTTCTCAGCAAACCTTACCGAATGATTCTTTCTTCGCTGGCGGAGTAG
>JBGCDE010000155.1:0-7371 GCA_045105115.1 Pseudomonadales bacterium
GCCTGCATTTTTTTCGCGATCATGCCGCGAGCGCCAGACAGTCGAATTGATGCCATAACGAACGAACCCCCTACTCGATGGTTGCTATTGTCTGACCTTTCTCAACAATCGCATCAGCCTCTTCTACAATAGTCAGCTCGCCACTCGCAGGTGCAAGCAAATCACTCTGTACTTTCTCAACCATCACTTCGCAAATGGGCTCACCTTCAGTAACGGTAGCACCAGACCGGTATATCCAACTGATAATGACGCCTTCTTTGTCTTCTTCCCACATGTCCAGTGGTACGATTACATCTGTCATTCTAAAACCCTATCTCTCAATGCTAATCAGTGTGCCAGTGTTTAGGCGTTCAACATGCCGCGAGCGGCTTCAACAATACGCGAGCTGGTCGGCAAAATTCGCTGCTCCATGGGTCTGGAGAAAGGAATGTTCACATCCGGGTTCGCTACTCGTACCGGGGGTACAGTCATAATACTTGGGTCACGTTCTGCAATACTTGCCAGCACTTCCGCGGTAAAGCCATAGCTTTGATAATCTTCATCCGCTACCAACAACTTGCCCGTTTTCTTAACAGACTCAAAAATCGCATCGCGATCCAGAGGCACAATGGTGCGCGGGTCAATCACTTCTACACTAACACCGTCTTCTTCTTGCAATTGCGCTGCCGCTTCCAGGCATTGATGTACGGTCCAGCCCACGCCTACGAAAGTAATATCGCTGCCTTCTTGCACTATGTTGGCCTTACCGAATTCAATCGTATAAGGCTCATCAGGCACCGCTTTCATCGACGTTTTGATCGGCGAACCTAACAAACCTATGCCAGCTGTTTTCTTCTGTGCGATATAAACAACGAAGTTGTCGCTGCGGATAGAAGCATGCATCAAGCCCTTGGCGTCATACGCGTTGGACGGTGTGGCAATGATCATGCCCGGCATATGCGCCAGCGTTGCCAGCAAGTTCTGTGAATGTTGACCACCATTATTGTAACCACCACCTGCACCCAGCATCAGTACCATGGGCACTTTCATCTGGCCATTTGACAAGTAGTAATGCTTGGCCGCCAGATTCGCGATTGCGTTGAAGCACACGCCAATGAAGTCGATAAACGCCAACTCAACTATCGGCCGCATTCCTGCAGTGGCTGCACCGGTAGCCAAACCTATAAATCCAGTTTCAGAAATTGGCGTGTCCAGAATACGCTCTGGACCAAACATTTCACCCAATCCGTCCGCAGTGCCAAATACACCGCCGAAGGCATAAACATCTTCCCCTAACATAAACACGCTAGGGTCGTTTTCCATTTCCCACATCACCGCTTCGCGACCGGCGCGGGCAACAGTCAGTATTCGATCATTCTTACTCATGACTCATGCTCCTGATTTATTTTTTCGCTTAGCTGGCAAACATATTGGTGAAGGCATCTTCCGGATCTGGATACGGACTGTCCAAACCGAATTGGATAGCCTCTGTAACCACGTCCTTGGTAGCACCTACAATGTCATCGGCCTGCCCTTCAGTCAGCGCTCCGTCTGCAATTAGCTTGGCGCGGTAGTCTATTGTGCAATCTCGAAACTTCTGCTTTTCTTCATCCGGCACGTAGGCCATTACGTCGCCAAGCATGTGGCCTTGCAAGCGATAGGTTTCCAGCTCCAGAATAGAAGAGCCCTGCCCACTGCGAGCACGCTCCAGGCATCGGTGCATGCCTTCGAAGATAAGGTCTGGATCATTTCCTTCAACGTATTCACCATACACGCCATAAGCAGCGGCACGATCACTATTACGCTCAATAGCTGTTGAGGCCTTTTTACTGACACTCACGCCCCAACTATTGTCTTCAATCACGCAGATATACGGCAGCGTATAAAGCCCCGCCATATTCATGACTTCATGGAATGCGCCCTGGTTTGCAGCCGCATCACCCATGAAACTGACCGCCACACCTGGCATGCCACGCATTTTGTTGGCTAACGCCACACCTGCAGCCGGACCCATGCCTTCCGCAATGATGCCGCTGCAGCTGAAATTGTGCTCAGGACTGTATAAGTGCATGTGACCGCCCTTACCTGCGCAAAGACCGGTTTTCTTGCCCATTAGCTCAGCGGCAAGCTTCTTAAGGTCTACGCCACGCGCAATGGCGTGATGATGCGGACGATGACTGGCGGTAATCGTGTCATCTTTGGTCAAATGAATCATGGTTGCCGCAGCGCACGCTTCATGACCGTGACAGGTATGAATCTCACCCGGAATGCGGCCTTTGGCCAAATCGAATACGGGTTGCTTGTCGGCGTAGTAAATCGCCACAACCTGGTCTTCAAACTCACGGGCAGTCACAATGCTTTGATACATTGCCACCCGTTGCTCAGTGGTTGGCTTCATAGGGCACAGTCTCCTTGAAAGGCTTGTCTTAAAAACAGTTTGGACTGTTTTTTTTGTTGCAGTCATTCTGTACCATAAGTACACTCGGATCAAGGATTTAATCGACCCATCAACGCTTTGTTAAGCCTGTTTGGCGCCGCTTATTCACCCAGTATCTCGCCTGATTCAGCGTTGCGCTGTCGGGTATAATTAAATGCCACTGTATTGAGGATTTACTGCGTGTCTGAACTCAATAAGCCCCCCGCTATCAGCGATAAATCTGTGTCGATATTGCTCGACAAGCAAGCAATAACAGAATTGTTAGAAACTTACGCCAAGGCAATCGATACCAGCAACGAAGGCTTGCTGCGTGCTGTGTTTCACCCCGAGTCTCAGCACAAACACGGTTTCGTTGGCCCATCATCTGACCCCGATGCACCTAAAAAAGATGGCGCTCCAGGTGACTTCGTGGGCTTTGCGCTTGCCTATTTAAAAGGTTTCTCGCGTTCTCACCACCAACTTGGAAACCCTCTAATTGCAGTTAGCGGCAACTCGGCACGGTCGGAATGCTACTTCACAGCACATCAGATTATGCGTGCCAAGGGCGACCCCTTGGCACCTGCTAATGCAGCCGATACTGAAACCCTGATCGCCGTGGGCGGTCGCTATATCGATGAACTGGAAAAGCGCGATGGCGTTTGGAAGATCATTCAGCGCAGCGGAGACATTGATTGGTCTGCATAGACAGGTTTTATTCCATTCCCTCTTTGGTCAATACAGGTAGCGTGTAACGTGGATTTTCTAGACCCGGCAATCATTGACGACCCATACCCTCACTACCAGAACTGGCGTGACAACCACCCAATCTGGTGGGCTGACGACGTGCAGGCGTGGGTGCTTAGCCGTTATGACGATGTGCGCGTTGTATTAAAAGATGCGGCACTGTTTTCATCGAACTCCATGGGCGAGATGGATGAACAGGCGATGGCCCTACCCCTGCTCACTGACGACCCACCCCGGCACACCAAACTGCGAGCGATTGTGAACAAGGCATTCACCAGCCGCACACTGGCCGACATGGAAACCGAGGTAGCGCAGCTGGTTACGACAATGCTGGACGATCTCGAAGGCAAAAAAGTAGTCGATATTTCCAAGGAATTCACCACCCCGCTTCCGGTCTATATTATTGCCAGACTCATGGGCATACCCGAGTCACGCGCTGATGACTTCAAACGGTGGTCAGACGCATTAACCGGTACTGGTGAAGCAACAAAACTCGAAGATAGAATGCCAGACATTCTGGAGATGGCCGCTTATTTTCAATCGCTTATTCCGGAACGTAGAGCAAACCCTGGCGACGACCTAATCAGTAAAGTGGTGCACGCCGAAGTGGATGGTGGCGGACTCAGTGATGAAGACATCGTTGGTTTCAATATTTTGATGCTGATTGCCGGCAATGAAACGACCACAAATCTGCTCAGCAATCTGCTGAATCATTTGGCTAGACACCCGGCCGACTGGGATGAGCTGCGCAACAATCCAGATAAGATTGATGCCGCGATAGAGGAAATTCTTCGCTATGACGCGCCTGTGCACTGGGTGAATAGAAAAGCAACCAGCGACACAGAGTTTCATGGCCAAGCGGTAAAAGCCGGTGACACGGTTTATGCAGTGATGGGCTCTGCAAACCGCGACAATGACCACTATGAAGACGCGGGCACGTTTAGGCTGGATCGAGGCCGTGGCGACCATCACAGCTTTGGCCACGGTATACATTTTTGCATAGGTGCCCCGCTTGGCCGCTTGGAGGCACGCTACGCTTTGCAAGAGTTTTTTAAGCGCTACAAATCAGTGCAGCACGTTACTGATGCTAGCAATGAGCGAACTCACTCAACCATGCTGAGGGGCTTCCACCATTTATGGCTGGAACTGGAACCTGCGTAAACGGCACGCCGCTATGATGACACCAGAGACGATTCAACAATTACGCAGGCTTATGGAGTACGAGGCCGCACGAACAGAGCCTCCGGCAGGCTTTCCGGATTTACCGGATATTCCTGCAGGGCGATATGTTGATGAACGTTTTCATCAACTTGAGCTGCAGCACATCTGGCAAAAGTCATGGCTGCTCGCTGCTCATATTGATGAATTACCCAACGCCGGCTGCTGGATGCTATGGGACAACGCTGGCCAACCTGTGGTGATAGTGCATGCTGAAAATGGCGATATAAATGCGTTTTACAATACTTGCCAACATCGCGGTGCCCCTGTTGTTACTGAGCGTGCCGGGCAGAACAATCGGCTGACCTGCAAGTATCATGGCTGGAGTTACAACCTGCAGGGCGAGCTGAAAGGCATGCGTGACCCGGAAGATTTTCGCGACTTTGATATGTCGTGCAGAGGACTTAATAAAGTTCGCTGCGAGCGTTTCGGCAATCTGATATTCGTAAACTTCGATTCAAGTGCACCAAGCCTGCTCGAATGGCTAGGCCCAATTGCAGAAGAGCTGGATGAATTCAGGTTTGACCAATGCAGGCTTGCCAGCCGCGCCATATTCGACCTGGACTGCAATTGGAAAGTAGCGATGGAGGCCAATACCGAGGTCTATCACGTACGCAGTGTTCACCCCACAACCGTCGCCCCCATCCTGGATGACCGACGTAATGTGAACACGCTGTACCGCAACGGACACGGCCGGATGGTGGCACCAACCCCCAAGGGCAAATCCAATATGGACGCTGTTAAAGTGGCTACTGATATAGCGCAGATTGAATCAGTCGGTGAGATCGGGCGAACCTGCACGCAATCCTATGGCTTGTTTCCGAATCTTGTCGCGCCATTGTCCCAGTTTGCGATTCCGCCTATCGTATTTTGGCCCAACGGTATCAATAAATGTCGTATAGAAACCTGGACCATGGCACCACAATGGAAAGACGGCATGAAGCCTGACATGTGGACAGTCAACGACAGGAAAGAACTTTGCCAGGTAATATTGGAAGACACCCAGTTTGGCGAGCAGATTCAGCAATCCATGCAATCCAACGGTTTCAAAGGTGTGCCTTTAAGCTACCAGGAAGCCAGAATATACCACTGGAACCAACAAGCCGACCGAATGATCGGCATTGATAACATTCCCGCTGAGTTGCGCGTTGAACAGGTTATTGGCGACGACTGGATTTACCCTAACGATCCCCGCCTGAAGTATATTTGACTGGGCTTACTTACAGGTTAAGCCAGCATCAACCACGTATTCCGCACCGGTCACGTAATTGGCCTCGTCAGAGGCTAAAAACAAGGCCACGTTGGCGACGTCTTCAGGTACACCCGGTCGCCCTAGCGGTACATGCATACGCGGCAATACCATCTCTGAAGGGTCACTCTTACCGCTGTCCTGGGCCTGCATATTGGTCCAGATAAACCCTGGGTGAATCGTATTGCAGCGAATGTCGTGCTCGCACTCTTCAACCGCGATGGATTTTGACATGGTTCTTACACCACCCTTGGTTGCACCGTATGCAACACAGGTTGGCGTGCCAATGATTCCCGCTACCGACGACATATTAATAATACTGCCGCCTCCACACTTTCGCATTTCAAGAGCTGCATACTTGCTGCCAAGAAACACGCTGGTTAAATTAATATCTATATGCCGGTTCCAGTTCTCAAGATCAATGTCCACCATCTTCTTGAGCTCGGCAATGCCTGCGTTATTCACCATCACATCAAGGCGGCCATACGCTTCGATGGTTTTCGCCATCACATCTTTCCAGCCTTGCTCTTCGGTAACGTCCTGACGCATTGAAATGGCTTCACCACCTGCGTCAATAATTTCCTGCGCGCACTTTTCAACGCCAGGAATATCAATGTCCGTCACCATCAGCTTTGCGCCTTCAGCGGCAAACCGATGGGCAATGCTACGCCCTATGCCGGGGTTTGATGCAGCGCCTGTTACAACGACTATTTTGTTGGCAAGTCTACCGCTACCCGCTACTTGATCTGTCATGAAACCCTCTTTACATCCAATTCTATGATAACGACTGAGTTAGTCATTTAGCTCAAACGCCAGCAGTACATTGCCCGGCATATGAAAGTAAATCCCGTACCCAGAATTAACGTACATCATACTATCTTTAAACACCGGCCCGCTTGCGCCGCCGAACGATCCACCAAGCGCATTGGCCCCAGACAGACTGTCGTACTCTTTAACAGCATCAAAATCCCAAACTACTTGACCGCTCTTTTGGTCGTAGGCGCGCAGATGGCCGTCCATTGCACCCGCAACAACAGCGCCTGGTATGGCGCTGGCCGCTGCTGATAAACCCGGTTGGCAGAATTCCCTTCCATCACACACATCTTCGGCGGGCGTATACCAATGTACTTCACCGGTAGCGTAATCAAGACCATACATTCCGGGCTTGGCGACACCGGGCCAGCGTGGACCACCATCGAAATCTGACATCGGTACGTACAAAGTGTCGCCGGCTACTGTCATACCAAAATGTACGCCGCCCTGAATGCCACCGCGCCCCAACTTTTTCTGCCAAACAATCTTGCCTTTGTTATCCGGATCCAAGGCGAAAACATCACCTGATTTCTGCCCGGCTAATAAATACTGCTTACCATTGGAATGCTGGGCCAGAATGGTGGCGGCACCAAAGTCGTAATCAGGTCCGTTTTCAGGTGGGCAATTGCTTTTATTTTCTGCTTCGCACCCCATATTCCACGCATCACCAGCTGTCATCTGCTGAACCCAGGCAATGCTGCCGTCAGTAATACTCAGCGCAATAATCGCATCACTGGTATCACCAGCAGGTGATGAGTAATTCTCACCTGTACCCACATAGATCAAACCGCGGGCAACATCGATGCTAGGCGCCCCCCAAACCGGTGCTCCTGAAGGCGCGATGATAGGTGTTCCCACATCATTTTTGCTTACTTGCGAAGGTATCTCGTCAATGGTGTAACCAGTCCACAATTTTTCGCCTTCTTGCGCTTCATACACGGCTACTCCGCCG
>JBGCDE010000156.1:0-34462 GCA_045105115.1 Pseudomonadales bacterium
AAAGATAAATTCGCTTGGCGTTGTGATTTTTCATGAGTCGTTTCCGATTGCGTAAAGTACAGTGTGAATCCTAGGCGAGCGGCCTGTAAATGTCTGTCTAGGCTCCGTAAAGTTTACGTAAACCATTGTAATGGCAACTCGAAGGCGCGCAATCGACGTATAATTTACTCATGGAAAAACTGTTGCTAATCGACGACGACCCGGACCTGACAGCATTGCTCAATACCTACTTGAGCAATGAAGGCTTTGCTGTGGAGCAAGTTCATAACGGCGAGGACGGACTCAAGCAGGCACTTGCCAGCGACTACTCAGCAATTGTGCTCGACATTATGCTACCGGGTATGAATGGCATCGACGTACTGAAGAACTTACGCCAGCAATCGAACACACCCGTCATTATGCTAACCGCGAAAGGCGACGATCTGGATCGAATCATAGGCTTAGAGCTTGGCGCTGATGATTATTTACCCAAACCATGTAACCCGCGAGAATTACTTGCCAGGCTAAAGGCAGTGTTGCGCCGCTCTCAGTCACAATCTGAGCAAGCAAGCGAGCAAGACATTGAGGCCGGTCAACTTACTGCGCTGCGGCTGCAATACCAAATCCATTATGCAGACCAGGACCTTGGTCTGACAAAAGCCGAATACAATATATTGCTACTGTTAATGCAGCGTGCCAATGAAGTAGTAGAAAAAGAGTTTCTCTACGAGCAGGCACTGGGCCGAACCATCACAGCCTATGATCGTAGCCTGGATATGCATGTCAGCAATATCCGCCGTAAATTAAGTTCGCACACCGACGCTGATCTTTTGGGCAATATCAGAGGTGTAGGTTACAAGCTGATCGCAGCAGAATAAACACCAATTAGGATAAAAGGTATTGCTATGCGATACCTTTCGTACCCAAACCCGCTACCTGCTAATATCAAATAGACCCTGCACCGCCCACGATCCATACTCATTATTGGATTTGAAGAGATTGCCTACATGCCAATTCTAATAGCGATTATTGCTACCGCACTGGGTTCTGCCTTGGGCAGTCTGGAGATCGGGCTATTGTTTGGCTTGGTTGCTGGAATGTTTGCGCTGCAACGTCGTTCAGACGGCGAAATCGCCCGCCTGGAGCGCAAGATACAGAAGTTGCAGCAGACAGCAGTCGAGCCTACTGAGCAGCACAGCACTGACCCAGAAAGCGTCGCTGGGGAAGCCGCCATTACGAGCACTGCGACAACATCAGAACCTGTCACCGCTATAGAGCAGAAAACGCCTCACCGAGCAAGCACAACAATGAGGCAACGGCCGGCCGTGCAGCTACCGCCCGCGCAACCCGGACCACTGGATCACTTCATCGCCAAGGCAAAAGCAGTGGTCTGGTCGTATTTCACCGACGGTAATATTTTCGTTCGGATTGGTCTGCTGGTCTTGTTTTTTGGCGTTGCATTCTTACTTCGCTACGCGGCAGAGCACTCCTTAGTGCCGCTAGAGCTTCGCTTTATCACGGCAGCATTGGTGGGCTTGGGCTTACTCGGAGCGGGCTGGCGACTCAGACAAAAAAATCGTGCGTACGCGCTGCTTTTGCAAGGTGGTGGTATAGGCATTGTATACATAACTATCTTCGCAGCCTTTCAGATTTCGAATCTGCTGCCGTCACTGCTAACATTTCTATTGCTGGTTACGTTTGCTTTGTTAACCGCCGCACTGGCCGTTTTCCAAAACGCCCGTGGGCTGGCAATTTTTGCAAGCGTTGGCGGTTTCCTCGCACCTTTTCTCGCGTCGTCAGGCAGCGGTAATTACATCGGTTTGTTCTCTTACTTTGCGTTATTGAACGCAAGTATTTTTATCATCGCCTGGAAAAAATCGTGGCGCTTGCTAAATCTTATTGGCTTCGTCTTTACGTTCCTTACTTTCACTGCCTGGTTTGCTTTCGAGTATCAAGCAGAGATGCTATTGCCCACAGTTGGCTTCTTGTTATTGTTCTTTCTCATGTACAGTTTGATCGGCGTGTTTTATGCACTGAAACAGGATCACAAGCTACGCGGGTTAATTGACGGAACGCTGGTGTTTGGTACACCTGTAATTGCTTCCAGCTTGATGATGGCAATGTTCAGACAGTATGAATACGGTATTGCGCTCACTGCGGCCGCATTGGGTGTGTACTACGTTTTGATCAGTCGTTTCTTATGGCGTCGTGCCGGTGAGCCATTACGTTTGTTAGCCGAAGCTATGCTGGCAATTGGCGTGGTGTTCGCAACACTCGCAATACCCTATGCTCTGGATGGCCACTGGACCAGTGCCACCTGGGCCCTGGAGGCTGCGGGCATATTATGGGTTTCCATTCGCCAGCAGCGCAATTACGCCAAATGGTTTGCAATTGTCGTGCAATTTGCTGCGGGCCTGTTTTTTGCTGTAACCAGCGCTGACAATATGGGCAGCAGCGCATGGTTTAACCCCGCGTTTATGGGTGCGGTGTTTATCGCGATCGGTGCCATGTTTACATCAAAAATTCTGTATGACTTACCCAAAGATGATCGCAGTCGTTTGTTACACGGCGTGTTCTTTGTTTGGGCCTTGGCTTGGTGGTTGTTTGGTTTTGGAACACAAATAGAACACTACCTCGATGGATCAAGAAATGCATGGTTAGTAGTGTGCGCACTTACAGCCGGAGCCATGGTGTACTCCAATAAACGATTCGAATGGCATTGGAATTCCTGCCTGTTGGTTGGCGCTGCACTGCTGCCTGTGCTTTTCAGTATCGCTGCTAATAGCGTTGAAAGTGGTAACGCCATTCTTGCATGGCCGGCGCTATTGTTTTGGGGAGTCGCTCTTTGGACA
The DNA here is from genome assembly GCA_045105115.1 of Pseudomonadales bacterium. GTDB lineage: Bacteria > Pseudomonadota > Gammaproteobacteria > Pseudomonadales > JAUIET01 > JAUIET01. The sequence goes on from JBGCDE010000156.1 coordinate 2,832, forward strand.
AATTACTGGGTGATTGTGCAGGTTGAAACTTCACCATGGAAAGAGGGTTTCAAGTACGCACTTCATACTGGGTTTTCTCTGTTAGTTGCCTTAATCGTTGGGTCGGATCTACATCACTTAGTCGAATACGCGCTACCAACTGCAGGGTCTGCTTATACGGCTCTGATTGTGTTGCCCGTAATAGTAATTGCCTGGCTTTCTCTGCAACGCAGCTTACCGGCAATTAAACGCCTGGGTGACAACTTACAACTGAGCATGCTTATGTCGGCATGTTTCGTGCTGGGCTTATGGTCACTCGCCGTCGCAACAGGAAATTCGGCGGATGCTTCACCATTACCCTACCTGCCTTTCCTGAACCCAATCGATCTGGCCTGCGCGGCTGCACTCATAATGATGATCAAAACACTGCCTTCGATTGATCGACAGTGGCCGGGTGCGAGCAACATGGCAATGATTGCCATAGGTGCGGTCGGCTTCGTTTGGCTAAGTGCCGTGTTGATGCGTTCTATACATCATTACATGGAGGTGCCATATCAACTGTCGGCTTTGATGGACAGCGCGAAAGTACAAACCGCCTTGTCGATTCTGTGGACCGCTATTGGTATGGCTGGCATGCTACTGGCGTCAAAGCGTTCACTGAGACCACTGTGGATTGCAGCGGCCGCATTGATTGGCATTGTATTGGCGAAGATGTTTTTTATTGATCTTGATGCCGCCGGCACTATCGAGCGAATCATCTCGTTTATGGTTGTGGGCGGTATGTTGGTTGCTCTGGGCTATTTCTCGCCAATACCGGACCGATCTGATCAACCTAGTGATGAGGAGCTTGCAGCGTGAACTTAATAAAATACTGTTTAGTGATCATGATCACCTGCTTGAGCGCTTCACTTGCTGCAGCGCCATCAGATTACGCCTGGAAAACAGAGCTTGAGAGTAAACAGGGTGCGCTAAATAAACTGGTCTTTGGTGCCAACATCATCAAAGGACTTGGCCGAGATGATTTTGGCGACCTGGTAGTTCTCGATGCCGATGGTGTCGCGGCACCTAGCTGGGTTCGACCATTACAGCAAGTCACAGAAGTGCTTGAAGTGCCGGTCGACTTCCACACATTCAGTGAATACAGCGGCGCTCATTCCAAAACAGTCACCGCAACTAATGAGAGTAAGTCGCAAGATTCCCGTTCATCAGTTCAAACAACTGAAACGCTGCGTGTTGCTAAAGCCAGTAATGCGTTTGTCGTTGAGTTTAGTGAATATCAGATGGCACTGGGCATCACCGCTCTTAGACTGGATTGGGAGGCAAAAGACAAGTCACAGCTTTTGGAATTGCGCGTTGAAGCCAGTAACAGTCTTAACAATTGGAAAACAGTACACAATAGAGTAGCGCTGGCACATACGAAAGAAGACGGCGACAGTAGTCGTAATTGGCAACTTGTTAATGATATTCCTGCCGCAAAGCGCTATATACGATTGAGCAGCGCAAATCCTGAGTTACCAATAACGCTTAGTAGTGTGCGCGGCCTTTATGAGGAGTCAACTCTTAAGACCATTGACTGGTTGACTATTGGTTCTTTAGCGAGCGAAGCCACAGACCAAAACGCATACCGATTCGTATTGCCGAAAGGAATGCCGCCTACCCGCATGAGGCTGAGCCCTGCACAGCAAAACCAAATTATCAAAGGCACAATATATGCTGGTGATAAATATCGGAGTAAGCACACATTGTTCTCCAGTATTCAGCAACACAGTCTTGCCCCTGCGGCCAATATTATTGCAAGCCCAACATACGCTGTTCCAAATCGGCACTATGAGAACTGGTGGTTTGTATCTGAGGCGGTCTTGCAAGAAGCGCCAGCACTTGAAGTAGGTTATGAGCGCCAGGAATTAGCATTTCTCGCCAACGGTAAACCTCCTTATTTTTTGTACTGGGGCAACTATGAAGCAAGTCCACCTTCGCAGTTACTCCGTGATGTACTGAATAACAAAGAAGACTTAGAAACAGCTTTTGACGCGAAGCTGTTACAAATCGAGGTTTCAAGTGGTGTGCAGAGGCAGTTCGCAGCGCCTACTGTCCCCTGGCTAAGGTGGGGGCTTTGGTTGCTGCTAGCCATTGCAGCCCTGTTTACCGCTCGTATGGCGATCGGTCTATTTCGGGAAATGAAGTAAGCTAGTCCTTAGCGGATACTCGCACGGCCAGTACGTCGCACTTTACACCGTGCAACACTGCATTGGCAGTGGACCCCAGCATAAGCTGAATACCATGGCGGCCATGAGTACCAAGCACTATTAGATCAGCGTTGATTTCTTCAGCCCGGGCATGAATTTCACTGGCCGGGCGCCCTGTTTCAATGAATTGGCGATGCTCAGGAATATCTAACGGCTGCCCTATTTCTGCAAGTATCTGCTTCGCTCGGGCGTTTGTTTGTTGCTCTATTTCAACGCTTCCTGCGTACAACATATCGCCGTAGTAAAATGGCTCATGCACATAGATTAGATTGAGCTCAGTCTCCGGGCCAGCTACTTCCTGCGCGCGCTGAATCACCGTTTTGTATTCGTCTGCGCCGTATGTGTCAATTGCGACAAGAATTTTTCGGTAAGCATTCATTGTTCCATACCCCTTGATATCTCGATTCAAAGTGTAATGGCTATACAGCCAATAACCTTTGATCTGCATCAAATCATTGCGGTTTGAACAATACTTTTAGCTCAGAAATGTAAGGCAGTGATACGATATTTTCTTGCAATGACAGAACGTATTGCTCCGCATCATCGACGCCTGAAAGCATACTAATAGGCAGTATCAGCTCGGCATGCACTGAGCCCGACAAAAAGTGCAGGCGCACATTATTTAGGTCTTGAGTCGGAACTTCTGGCCAACACCTTGCCAATGCGTCTATGACACTCTGGCGGCTGGGCAAGGCGGCATTTAGATGTTCGTTTTCATCATCTTCAGGATCGATATGCACAGTAACATCACTGACGGCATCATTACCGCTGAGAAGTGCCGTACGCACTAAATCTCCAATCTGATGACCCTCCGACACACTTAATTTTGGATCAACTTGTATATGCACATCAACAAATGCATCGCCTGCACTTGTGCGGGATCGCAGCTCATGAACTGCACGCACACCCGCAACCTTCAGCATTAACTGCCTAAGGTTTTCAGTTTCCTTTTCATCAAGTGCGGAGTCGATCAACTCCTCACTACTGGAACGCGCTAAATCAAAGCCGATCTTGGCGATCATCACGGCAACAACGACAGCAGCCACCGCATCCAATATGGGATAGCCCAGCATCGCACCAACAATACCAATCAATACAACGACTGAGGACACCGCGTCAGAACGACTGTGCCATGCATTGGCTCGTAACAAGTCAGATTTGTATTTTTTGGCTACGCGCATTGTGTAGTGATAAATCCACTCTTTGCTTGCAATGGATACACCAGCGACCAACAACGCTAGAAAACCAGGCGTTACATGTGCGTCAATGCTGATCAGACGTTGGATTGCATCAAAGGCAATACCCAAAGCAACCAATACCAAGGTCGCGCCAAGCACAACGGTTGCCAGGGTTTCGATACGCCCGTGCCCGTACGGATGGCCGGCATCGGCTTCTTTATTCGAATGTTTAGCGGCGTAGAGAACGAAGAAATCCGTTGCCAGATCAGAAAAGGAATGAATACCATCGGCCACCAGGGCTTGAGAATTGGCTAACACACCCACTGCGACTTTAGACACACCAAGACCAAAATCAGCTACAGAGCCAATGATGGTGACTTTCTTGAGTGCTTTATACCGCTCGTTCATAATTCAGGCATTGTAACGCACCACCTGGAAACGGCTACTTATTCTCTTTGGGTAAACTGAACTGAAGCACTAGATAGGCAACAAGCGCTGACAATATTGAGCCCAACAAAATGCCCAAACGGTCACCCTGGAAGTAGGCGCCGCTGCCGTGCTCAAAAGCCAGACTCGCAATAAACAGACTCATTGTGAAACCGATACCACACGCCGCTGACACACCGAACAAGTGCCACCAATTAATGTCCTTCGGCAAAGCGACTATCTTCAATGCAACAGCAAGGCCAACAAACGCCAGAATACCAATCGGCTTACCCAGCAGTAACCCGCTAGTGATGCCCATGGTGACAGGGTGTAGCAAATCATCCATCGACATAGTGCCCAATGCAAGGCCCGCATTGGCAAACGCAAAGATGGGCAAGATGGCGAACGCAACCGGACCGTGTAAATTGTGCTCCAGGTCTTGCAAAGGCGACTTACCTTTCTCATCACGCATAGGAATACAGAACGCGATTAACACCCCGGCTAGCGTTGCATGAACCCCTGACTTCAAAACTGCGACCCACAGAACAAAACCAACAAAAAGGAAGCTGGATGTTCGGGTTACACCCATCCGGTTCATCACTACCGCGACTACTAGTGCAATCCCGCCAATTGTAAGTGCCGTAAGGGAAATATCGGCCGAGTAAAAAATAGCGATAATGATTATGGCCGCAAGATCATCAAAGATTGCCAGCGTCAGCAGAAACACTTTCAGTGACGTAGGCACTCTGCGACCAAACACGCTTAACAAGCCAAGCGCAAAGGCGATGTCTGTGGCTACCGGTATCGCCCAACCATCCAGAGCAATAGGGTCATTCCAATTCAGCCATGCATAGATGCCGGCAGGCACTAACATGCCACCTAAAGCGCCAAAACCGGGAAGAATGATTTGCGATGGTGATGACAGCTCACCTTCCATAACCTCGCGCTTTATTTCCAGACCAATCAGGAAGAAAAAGATCGCCATAAGACCGTCATTGATCCACAGCAGCAAAGGCTTTGAAATCGAAAAAGTACCCACGGTTACTGCAACCAGGGTATCAAGCAAAGAGTCATAGTAGACAGACAACGATGTATTGGCTGCGATCATTGCCAGTATTGCCGCACACAGCAGCAACACACCGCCGGTAGACTCCATGCGCATAAATTCTCTGACAGCGTCTAGCAGTGGCTGGTTCGAATTGTCGCCTTGGCTGCTGTCGTTATTTGTTGTGTTGTTTTGCATAGATGAGCTACTTATCTGGTGACTGCTAGGCGTCAGTGCCTAAGCCATTGTGCGTCTGAGACCAAACATATACCACCCGATGTCGACAGAATTGGTCTAATTCCCTCGATAATGGCTTCGATCAGCGCATCATCATCACAGGCGATGATAAAAACGCTGTTACTGGAGATACCAGTAATTTCATCGGCGCGCCGTGTTCCACGATCTCCTCGTCCACTGGCGCCGTCGATCATTGTGTAACCAGGTGCACCAAGTTTCACCAGCAGCTTCGAAAGCCTTGGCGCCAGTGGGTGCTCTATAACAATTTCAATACGCTTACAGGGTTTCATGATGCATCTCTCTATGTAAGCCAGTTTATCAGCTGATGGTACAACGGTATTCCAATAAGCAGATTGAACGGGAAACTGATCGCCAGCGACATGGGCAAATAAACACTGGGGCTGGCCTGCGGCAGCGCCAGGCGCATTGCCGCAGGTACTGCAATATAGGAGCCGCTCGCTGCAAGAACAACAAGCAGCAAGGCATTCCCTTCCGGTATGTTGAAACCCGCTACAAGCACAAGAGCCACGCTTGCATTGACGATTGGCAGAACAAGCCCCCATAGCAGTAGCATCGATACTTTAACTTCCGAGCTGCTCAAATCCTGCAGTCGGCGTGCGGCCACAATGCCCATGTCGAGCAAAAACAAACAGAGAACGCCGATGAACAAATCTTTGACCAACAGATCAACCTGGGCCAAACCATCCGGACCGGAGATCCAACCGATCACCAAGCTTCCAACAATCAGCAACACTGAGCCATTGCTCAATGATTCGTGAATCATTTCAGCCATTGTTGCGCCGCTGGTTTCCTGCGAGCTGGTTTGGCTGCGATAGTAGAGCAGCAAGCCAACAATGATCGCTGGTGATTCCATTAAAGCCATCGCTGCTACCATGTACCCGGACCATTCTATTTCACCGGCATCCAGATAACTGATGGCGGTCACAAAAGTGACCGCACTGATGGAACCATAAGTTGCCGCTGTTGCAGCTGCATTGGCCGCGCCGAATTGGCGCTTAACCAGAAAAAACACATAAAAAGGTATGAGGGCCGATAATGCGGTGGCCAACAACAAGTCACGCACAACCACCCCACTGAGCTCACTTTCAGCAATAGCTACACCGCCTTTAAAGCCAATCGCGAATAACAAATACAATGACAAAAACTTGGCAACCTGGTCAGGAATATCCAGGTCGGACCTGATGACAACTGCAAATACGCCGAGTAAAAAAAACAGCAGTGGCGGCGATGTAAGATTACTAAAAAAAAGCGATTCCATGCTTATTTAATTACCTTTGTTCAAGCGAGCGGCTTTCTGCATGACGCTGTCTGACAATGCGCGCTTGAAAGCCCTAAGATTCTCACGCACTTCAGAGTCTGCAATACTGATCATTTGCGCTGCGAGTATGCCGGCATTTTTTGCGTTATCGATGGCCACGCAGGCAACCGGCACACCGGCAGGCATTTGCACAATCGAGAGTAATGCGTCTTGTCCGGCGAGCTTCGTCGCACTGACGGGAACACCTATCACTGGTAAGCAACTAATGGACGCAAGCATGCCAGGAAGATGAGCTGCTCCACCTGCGCCGGCGATAATCACTTGGTAGCCTCTATCTTCGGCTCTGCTCGCGTAGTCATAGAGCAGATCCGGTGTTCTGTGTGCGCTGACTATGTCGATTGTGCGGCTTACTTGCAATTCATCCAACACGTCTGCGGCGGCTTGCATAACTGGCAAGTCTGAATCGCTACCCATCACGCTACCGTCCCTGGCAATGTCGCTCATGCTGCTTTCGCCTTATCAGAACCGCCAGATGTCTGGCAAGTTTCGAGTAACATAGTCGCATCCTCTACAGAATCCGCAGTGCAGGTAATATGCCCTAGCTTGCGTCCTTCGCCAACTTGCTCTTTGCCATACCAGTGAAACCAAACGCCCGGCGCTATATGATGGCAGGCAAACGGCCCGTCTTCATAAGCGTTTTCGTTGCTTTCATTCAATACATTTTTGCAAAGCGCTGCGACTGTTTGCTGGGCCGAGCTCAAACCCAAGCCACAGATGGCTCTGAGATGCTGTTCGAATTGTGAGGTCTCGCAAGCCTGTAATGTGAGGTGCCCGGTATTATGCACGCGGGGCGAAATCTCATTGACCAATATTGTTCCTTGCGCCGTGATGAACATTTCTATGGCAAACAGGCCAACACCTTGCAGTTCACTGACAATACTCGCTGCAAGCTGCAGCGCTTTTGTGCTCTGCTTCTTTGAGATTCTTGCAGGTAACAGCGCACAGTCCAGCACCTGCTCACCGGGTTTAGCAATTGCTTCAATTACCGGATAAAATGCCAGATTGCCAATCGCGTCGCGCGCTATCAGTGTGGACACTTCCTTACTGTAAGGAATGCATTGCTCAATTATTGCACCACTGCTCCAATATTGATCCAGGTTGGATTCATCCAGTATCTGAACGCCACGCCCGTCGAAGCCGCCGCGCTTCGCTTTTTGCACCATAGGCAATCCGAATTGCTTCACCATCTGCTCTTTCGTAAACATATCGCCGTCTAGAAACGCGGCCGTCGGAAAGCCATGTTTGACCAGCCACCGCTTCTGCTTCGCTTTATCTTGCAGAAGCTTAAGCAGATAAGGACGTGGAGAAACCGCATAGGCCTTTGCCTGGGCCGCAGACTCCAGCTCTTTCAACATACCCTCGCCAATATCTTCACGCTCAAAGGTCACCACATCGGCGGTATGGCGCAGAATCTCTATTGCAGCGGGGTCTGATAAGTCACCGAAAATACAGTGATCGGCCACACCAACAGCGGGATCTGTACGGTTTTGTGCGAGCACTATCGTTTTCAACTCCAATTTGCGAGCTGCCTCACATAAAAAGGCACCCAGTTGGCCCGCGCCGATAATACCTACGGTCAGCGTTTTCATAACTTCCCCTCAATTTTCCAGCAACTTATCCAAACGGAGCTTGAACTTACTGCACAGTTGTCACTCGATAAAAACAGTGCAAGAGAAGTTTAGTCAAATGCGAAGTACGAACAATTCGTGGTTTACGAGCCAATCATCAATTTACATCGACTAATATCAAGTGAGCCAATCGCCTAAACTGATCGTATTACCTGGAGGTTACTGCAATGAGGCAGCTAGCCGATAACAATAACGCTCTTTGGAGGATGACCATGAGCAAATCCTATGTTAAGCATAACGTTGTAAATAGACCCACCGCTGCAGCTGCTGCACCGATAGAATCTGAACAAGAGAGAAAATGGGGCTTCATGCTCGCAGCCTTTGCGCTCGCGTCTCTTTTCGCCGTTGCGACTCTAGCCGATGGGCATGCGAAAGGTGAGCAAAGCTGCCAGGGCTTTGGTCCGCAGACGCCGCGCGACATTGATCAACTATCAGGCACTAATAAGCGGTCATTCTCATTGGCTCCCGATTATTCAGAGATGAATTTATGCAATATTCATTTCCACGCAAACGCTGAGCACAAAGCCAAAGACTTCGCTATCTATGCAGGCAAAGGCGATAAGAAAGGTGTTGGTGGCGGTTATCAATGCGCCATTAGCCAATCGCTGAGCAAAGCAGAGTTGAAGCCAGTATCCAAATCAGTCTGCGGTGGCATCGAACCTGGTGATACCGTTGAGTTCCACTGGGTTCATTCTTCATGCGATGTATCACCCGGCCCTACCCTTGGCGCCTGTCTATCCGACAGCTGCGCTAACCCTGATCTCAGGGTAGAAACCCAGGTGTTCACCGTTGTGAATGACAAAGATGCGATGGATTTTGATGACTTCCGTTACGCTGGCGCCAAAGAAGGCAGCTTGCACCAGGTAAAAGCATTGCCTACTAATACCGGTCAAGCAGTTGAATTCGCAGGCTCAACAACCGGCCCGTCTTTCAACGCCCAGCAGTGCTCGCCTCTGCAAGTATCCTGGAGCGTGCGTCCACATTGCGCCAAGGTAAGCATACAGAGCCTTGCGAAATGGTGTGAAAGCAATGACTTCGATGAAGATCACGCGCACGGTGTAAGAGAACTGGTGACAGACCCGTCACTCTTGTCGGAAATCAAGTAAGGAGCAACATTATCATGAGAGCGCCAATAGTAGGCCTAATTACCTTACCACTACTGCTACTGCATTGGCCTGCCAATGCAGTAGAGCCGTTGCCGGTGAGCGAATTGTACGAGCATTGTGCGCTCTATGGTGAAGACCCTGAGGGTAAAGACGCTATATTTTGCGTTCGATATATTCAGGGGTTTATCGACGGAGCCATCGCAACCGACGAGCGTGTACTTCAGAACGTGCGAGCCGAGTACGAAGATTTGAAAGAGTCCTTCACGGAACGTGCAATTCGCATGCGCGCGCCACGAGACCACCTGGTTGAGCGTTTTGGCGCCACTAGCTACGCCGACATTTGCCTTGGAGAACCGGTTCCTTTGCTGGAAGTGGTGACTAAAATAACAGGTGACTTGACGGCCACAGCGGGTCAGTGGCAGGATGAAAGCGCAAGGGAAGTAGTGTTTGAGAATTTAAGGAAGCATTACCCCTGCGATAAATAATCATCTGTAGGGGTTTATTGTGGTCAAAAGTATAAGAAACGCGTGTATCTGTGGTGCTTCAGCTGCAGCGTTATTGCTAGCACCGGTGGCTATTTCACATTTTGACGATAAGGAAATGGCGCAATCCTATCGTCAGTCCTGGTTTGCTATGGTAGCGTCAAACTTCGGTCCTATGGCCGCGATGATGAAAGGCGACATGCCTTACGATGAGGCACGTATGAAGGAGCATGCGAGCGATTTGTCTGCGCTTGCGTCGATGAACATAATGCGTGGTTTCGCCGACGGCACCGACAAAGGTACAACCCGTGCACTGCCTGAAGTATGGGAAAACAAAGCAGACTTCAGCGCAAAAATGGACGACCTGGTTACGGCCATTGCGGCTTTGAACGTTGCTGCACAAACCGGCGACAAGAAAGAAATTGCGCCTGCCTTTGGTGCAACAGGCAAAGCCTGTAAGGCTTGCCATGACGATTACAAGTCTAAAGATTATTTGTATTAAGCGGCTTCAGAACCACTGATTGCTCGGCTGTGGTGCCGATTGCACCGCAGCCCATAACGCCAATGCAACAATAAGTAATATCGCGAGCCAACGCCAGCTTGGCTTCGGTGCTTCGTCTGAGTAACGATCAGCTGCACCACCTCGAATCATTGGAACGATCAGCTTCTTGCCACGATACGTGTAAAAAAGTACCGCCATGACGTGCAAGGAAATGCATATGATCAGAGCATTAAACGCATAGTCATGCACAACACCGAATCGATCTTGCCAATCTGACTCCACCAGGTGGTAGAAGGGCCCACTAAACAAAATATCATCGCTATTGAAAAGTCCGCTGACAGCTTGTAAAAGTAGCAGCGACAACATTAATACAACCGACCACCCCCCTGCGGGGTTATGCCCGACTACTTTATTATCAATTGCTGATTCGCTTCTTTCCTTTGCAGACGACAACAAATAGTTAAAAGCAGCCGGTGGGGATTTTAGGAATGTAGCAAAGCGGGAATGCTTACTACCAACTATACCCCATACCAATCTGCTGACGACCAATACAAGAATGACATAACCAGTCCATTCGTGCAGGTCAGTCCTTTGTGTCTCAGCACTCCACCATGCAAGTAGCAGCGCCGCAATAAATAAGCCATGACCCAGACGGGTCGGCAGATCCCACAGGGGCCAAGGTTTTACAGTCGACTTCTCCAACTGAACCTCACTAAACTAAGCGACTTGAATGCCATCAGTGTACTACCGATCCGCACGGTCACAAAACCTGGCAAATTGTTTACATCAGGCGGCGCGAAACAACGAGCTATCACTCAATTCTCGTATTGCACTCGTCTCCGCTTCAGCCAAATTGAGTAAGCCCGCCAGTCTCATCAGATATCGACTTGACTCCGGCCGACACTCGTCAACCACTGCCAGGACGGATTTATAAATTCGCCTTGCAAGCGCTGCGTCTTGCACTTCAGCAGCCAGAACCTCAATGCTCTTAGGCTCTCGAATTTCATCTAGCATAAACAAACGGTCGTCTATCGAAAGTTGCAAATGATCGGCCTGTGCAAATAGGCTCTGGCATTCAGTGGTATCCATATGGCCATCCGCATTAACCGCTGAAACCATGGCACGCAGTATCGCTCGCCGACCGGTTCCATCTAACGCAGTACCGCCGCTATTCAAATCAAATTTCAAAGCTCTCATTGTGTTGCCTCAATGCGTATTTGTTGTGTCACGATAAACTATGGACCATGATTCCGACTTGTGAAAACCGTTTATTTCGCAGCAAATCATCGTAGAAACCGATCAATTGAAAACCTCGAACAGGTCGAAAAAGTCGAAGTCTAAATAGCGTAGAACTTGCTATTCCTTTCCTCTTCAATCGCTACTATTAAGTGTGATTAGTGATAAGGAGAGCAGCATGCTCAGTATAGAAGTGACCAAACATCTCGCCCCCCTTTGGCATGACTTGATTGAAAGCGAGGTGACCCTCAACCTTCCTCCATTGGAAAGCCATCGCGACTATAGAGTACGTTTTATCGAAACTGTTAAGCATTCTGATACTGTCAACGCGTACCGCTGTGAAGTGATCATAGCGGAACACAACCGCGATGTAGCTCAAGTTAAGGTAAGTGCAAGAGACGGCGTTTTTGCTATTAGACAGTGTCTGCAGCGCGCCAAGAGAGATCTGCAGCGCCGCTCTTTGTTCAGCAACGACCGTTCCAGAATCAACAAACCTACCAGCAGGGAATGGACTTTCGCCTAGAGTTTTGGGGTTAGTTGCTAAATAGCTTAGTGCGGGCTACCTCGGTAATACTCGCTACAGCAGGATGTTTAATTTTTCGCTCTGGTGAAATAGCGTAATAGGACTCAGTCACACCTTCAGCAATACCGATACTGCGAACGTGATACATTCGCTCAACTTCTTCTGTGATTGCCGCTGGAGCAGGAAAAATACCGGCACCCGCTTCACCAAAGGCCTTCAACAAAGCGCTGTCATCAAATTCCGCGACTACTTTAGGAGACACATCTATCTGGTCAAACCAATCATCCAGACCCTGGCGTAAGGTATTGGTTTCTGCTGGCATCAGCATTGGTGCTTGATGCAAAGAGGCAGGGAATTTCTTTGCAGCATGAATCGCTGTTCTTGGCTGGGCGAAAAATGCAATCGGGCTCTCACCCAGAGCGTGATTGAAAGCACGTACGTTTAAACCGGTGGGTATTGGCCGGTCCGAAATCACAATATCCAGCTTGTGGATGGCAAGATCGGCCAATAGTGATTCCAGGCGCCCTTCATTACACACTACTTTAAGTCCATCTTCAGCGTCTAGTGCCGGTTGCACAATACGGTAAGAAATCAGCTTTGCAATGGAATTTACTACACCAACGTTAAGAGAAAGAGGCACGCCTTCGTCGCCACTTCTAACTCTTTGCGTGAGTTCTGCGCCTAATGCGAATATTTCGTCGGCGTATTGATACACCACTTGGCCCATTTCGCTGGGCACCAGGCCTCGGCCAACACGATGAAACAAGGCGTGCCCCACCGACTCTTCCAGTAGCTTCAGCTGCCCACTGATCGTCTGTGGTGTAAGGTGCAAGGTTTCCGAGGCTTTGGCGATGCTGCCTTTTCGTACTACTGTCCAAAAGTATTGGAGGTGGTTGTAATTCAGGTGACGCACGTGACTTCATCCTTTGCAGCATTTGACGAAAGTATAGCCGCAGGGATTATTCCATAAAGTCGTATTATATTCATAATAAGATCGGTTAAACCGAAGTGTAGAGTTATCTCTGGTCCTCTGAGAATATGTTCGCCACTGACCACATCAAATGAACTCAATGCGAGCCGCTACTTTCCAATTGAAGTCACCACCTCCAGGCCTTCCGATATCGGCAGATAAGCGGCACGCAGTGTCTTAGCTGCAATTCCAAGGCGGTGGGAGACGCCTCGACTGATTAGGCGGGCATTTACCTTTGCTGCTTCAGCAATGGCAGCCGACGCCGAATCGGCCTCGGTCAATACAGCGACATTCTGTTTCCTGAAGTCACGTATTTGTTGTCGATTGAACGCCATCAACTCAGACGTACCCTCGGACAAGGCACCAACGGCACCGATGACAGCATACACTCCGACCATTTCAGACATAGCTACGCTCGCAGCGGCAATATCTGCGTTGTCTGCTATCTGACGTCTCAACCTGGCAAACTTCTCGATGTTGTTCTCGCCAAAGACTGGATCATCAACTTTTGGCAGATGTCTGGCTATATCACGCCACTGCTTATTGCTGAGCATTTCTTCTGCAGCAGGGAAAACGATCGATTCTTCTCGTCGTACATGCTCACCATACAGTTCAAGAAAATCAACCAGGCTGGCACGTAGCAAGCTCTTTTGAATTTTTTCCGTTCCATGCACTATTGCGTCGAGCTTGTGATAAAGATACTGACTTTCGCGGGCGAGATCTTTGTGCTCAGCCAATAGTTCTAATACTTCTGAGCGCACGGCGCCGTCATAGGCCGCCAGTTTTTCAAACACTCTGTCTTCAAGCGGGTGATGATGCACGTCTGGGTATTCCATTAGATAACGCATCATGTCTCGCAACACCACAACGTCTACCACACCACTTCTTTTAAGCTTGTTGATTTCAACAGACATTGCTTTTCTAAGTTTGCCTATGTAAGTATGTTCATCATGTAAACGACGCATTACTTTTTGTCGGTTTATGTCTTGCTTCTTTTTTGCCTTAGTGGGCATATTAGTCTCCTAATGGTTGTGATGCTGGTGTTGCACAGAGCCAGCATCTTTAAGAGTGATAGCTTTTATGGCCAATGCAGATTCGGCTATCGTCCAAACGGCGAAACACAGCAGCAGCATTGCACCCGCATTTCTCAGTGTTGCCTTTTCAAGAACATTAGCCAAACTATGAGACATTGCGCCAGCCGATAACATAGCGGGCAAGGTCCCAAGCCCAAAAAACAACATGAGCGTAAACGCGTGAATCGGAGGTCCGGCCAACACCGCCCACGCAAGTGCGCTGTAGACCATGCCGCAGGGAATCCATCCCCAGAGAGCACCCAGGCTCAAAGCAGCGAAACCGGAGCGCGGAGGAAAAAGTGCCGCGGTAGCCGGTTGTATGGCCTTCCAAAAAAACGCGGCCAACTTTTCGACTCTGGCAAGACCCATCCACCAACGGCCTGTATAGAATGCAAGCGCCAGTAGCAGTAAACCTGACAAAAGTCGCGCCCATGGCACGATCGCGGGAGCAGCCAATTGCAGAGCATGACTTAAGCTGCCCAAGGTTAATCCGGCCAATCCATACGATAAAATGCGACCAAGACTAAACAACGCAACTTTGTTTAATGACTCGCTGTGCGAGGCGACATCAAGAGAACTTGCGAGTAAGGTTTGCTCAGGCGCGGTCTGCTTGTTCAGCGCCAACACACTGTGTACACCACCGCACATCGTCAAGCAGTGCGTACTTCCAGCAAGGCCCAGCATAAAAGCAGCCAGTAGGTCAGCGGCTATCATTGTCAGTCTCAGCTGAATTCGTATTGTCCAAGGCCTTGTTCAAGGGATCAAGATTCTGGAACAAGATACGATCCGCTTCGCGATCCAGGTCCCGATATTGACCGCTGCCCACCGCCCACCAAACCAATAACGCAGCCAAGCCCACAAACAACAGCGCTATTGGAATGAGTAGATAGAGACTAGGCATGCTTGGGAGTCCTCTCCAACGAGGTATACCTCGCAACGGCCTCACCATTGCTGGAGCGAATCGTTTTCCCGAAAGCAGAACTGCGTCGGAGCCTGAGCGCGTTGGCAATCACTAGCAGCGAGCTTAACGACATACCAATCGCAGCGGCCCAAGGCGGCACTAAACCCAGCATTGCAAAAGGTATGCTGAGACCGTTATAGCTCACGGCCCAGGTTATGTTTTGCCGAACAATTTTCCTGGTCTCAGCACCCAGATCAAGCATCTCAGGCAGCGCCATCAAGCGCTCGCTCAGTAACACAGCATCGGCCCTGGACTTACTAATATCGGCCGCATGCAGCATAGCTATTGAGACATCAGCGGCCGACAGCACCGGTGCATCATTAACACCGTCACCTATCATCAAGCTGACGCCGCCGGCTTCCCGAATTTTTATGATCGCATCTACCTTGTCCTGAGGTCGCATTGCGAAGTGAGCGTTCTCAATACCAAGCGACTGAGCAGCGGCTTTCACTTTTTGCTCATTGTCGCCGCTGAATAGATGAAGGCGATATCCATTGGCTTGTAGCGCCTTACAGGTTTGCACAGCGTCATCGCGAAGCTGTTCTTTAACTGCAAAGCACACCTGTACACCTGAGCTGGAGCACAGCATTGTGTGAGCTAACTGAGATGTCGCACACTCGCTGTCGGGTAGTATTTGACTCGCCCAAACGGGCTTGCCCAAACGAAACAATACGCCATCAAGTTCACCGGATACACCTTCGCCTGAGTGTTGTCGCGGTTCATCTATCACCAAAAGAGCCGAGTCATTGGCCTGCACAAACGACATGGCTAAAGGATGGCTGGCTACTTGCTGCAAGCTTGCCGCGATTTGCAGCGCGTCTTCATTGGAAAGACCAACAGCTGCAAACACAGAAACTGACAAACGTGTTTCGCCGAGCGTGCCGGTCTTGTCGAAAACGACATCGGTGACCTTTGGCAGACTGCTTAGAAACCGTGAACTCATGGGTATTACACCCGCCCCCCGTGCCCGTACTTGTGCGGCCGTAAGCGCCACCGGTGTGGCCAGAGCTAATGCACATGGGCAGCTTATGATCAGCACCGCCAGACAAGCAAGAAGCGCCACTTCCAGGCCAGAAGACCACCATACTGCAAATGTGATACTGGCCAGAATTAACACACAAGCGGTAAACCAAGGGCTGACACGATCAATAAGCTGCATATAGACAGGTTTGGAGTCACGTACCGACTCTGCCAATTCATCAATCTGCGTGATGCTACTACTGTGCGCCGGGCAACTCACTTGATACCAAACACGCTGCTCGAGATTACAACTACCTGCTAGAACTCTGTCACCCACGGTTTTTCTAACGGGGTCGCTTTCTCCGCTGAACGCTGATTCATCGAAGGCAGAATCACCTTCAATCAGCCAGCCGTCGCTGGCGGCCACGTCACCGGGCTTACACAACACCTGATCGCCAATGTGCAACTCGCTAACCAGCACGTATTCGCTACCGTATTCAGTAGCGGCGCTTGAACCTGCTCGGTCTACACGTCGCTGTGCTACGGCCGGCAAAAGGCTGGCATTACTTGAGCGCAGCACATCGCGCGAACGCGCTTCCACATAGCGGCTCAGTAGCAGGAAGAAAACAAACATGCATACCGTATCAAAGTATACGTGCGCTAAATCAAACGCAGTACCGTAGGCGCTGTAGGCAAATGCTGTGACCAGCGCGATACTAATAGGAACGTCCATAGTCGGCTGCAGATGGCGTACGGCGCGAATCCCCCCAGAGAGAAACGGCACTGCGCAATAACATAAAGATACTACAGTGAGCAGCAGGCTCGCTGTGCGTAGCAAAACCTGAGTGCCACTTTCCATACCTTGCCAGTTACCGGCATACAGAGCGATGGACATCATGCCCACCTGCATCATAAGCAGCCCGGCAACACCAAGGCGTCGTTGTAACTGTTCTCTAGTCGCTGTTTGCGCACGGTTACGAGCGAACTCGGTCCAGGGCTCGGTAGGGTAAGCATAATCGCCAGCGCATTTCATGATATCAGACAGCTTTAGCTGGTCGTTGCACCAACTAATGCTCAGTCGTTTTTGGTATAGGCTGATAGTTACCGCTTGCACACCAGGCAAACGCGTAAGCACAGACTCAAGCAGCCAGGCACAGGCACTGCAGCGCAAATCGCTAACGAGTAAATTGGCCGTGTAACAGTTGCCTTCATGATTCACAAAGTCCAAGGCGTCGAGCAAATCATCGTAATCGCGATAATCTGTTGAACCAAAGGAGTCAACAGGTGTTGCAGCAGGTTCACTGCGCCTGACGTAGTATTGTGCTAAACCATCGGTGTGAATGCATTGGTAAACAACCATGCAGGCCGGACAGCAAAACGCTCTTATGGCATCGTTTTCTTCAATCTGCCAATTTGCGTTACTCGCCAGTTCTTGTGCGCAGTGATAACACGAGCTCATCGCTTTCGCGCCTCTGCTTCGGTTTGTTTATGCTGCGAACCGGTTTTTACATCCGGATAAGATGTCAACTCAGTAGCGACTATCCCCAGGCCTTGCTTCTGGTAATGCCCTTCGGCCGGCGCATCATTGTATTTTAAGGCGAGACCGATCGTTGCGATGCTGGCCATCAATACAGAGCCAATCAAGGCAACTATGAACCATGGCCAAAATTCTCGGTACCAGGGAAGCTGTGGCTTCATCGCTGGCTCCTGATGAATCGGCTCTCATGAGTGTATTGCTGTTCACCATCACTGATCACAAAAGTAATCGGCAATACCAGACCCGCAAGGTCTGGGGCGCGAGCCTGCACTCTTACCGGGAAACTTTCGACTTCAGCCGCCTGCAACTCGATTTGTGCAGGTCCTACTAGCATTAGATTCGCCGATGATTCGAGGCTTAAGAAAATTCGTTTGGACTCATCGTTTTTATTGACCACTTTTATCGTGTATCGATTCTCCACCATACCCGGAGCTACCGCCGTATTCACCGCTTGACGATCACGTAAAACGTTCAGCTCAAGACTTTCAATTGTGAAAACCCGCCAAAAGAGTACCAGAAGCATTACGCACAGAACAAACGAGTACACCAAAACTTTAGGGCGCAGCAAGTTAACACCGTGGTCAGCGGAATTGTTTTTAATAGCATTCTCTGTGGTGTAGCTGATAAGACCCTTGGGGTAATCCATCTTTTCCATAATGGAGTCACAGGCGTCCACACATAAAGCGCAAGCAATGCATTCGTATTGCAAACCGTCTCGAATATCAATTCCAGTCGGACACACCTGTACGCAAAGTTGGCAATCGATACACGCACCAAGCGCCGAGGGTTGTACGCCCTTTTTACGTGAACCGCGCGGCTCACCGCGAGTCGGATTGTAGGAAACAATTAGAGTTTCCTGATCGAACATCACTGACTGGAATCGCGCGTATGGGCACATGTGCTTACAAACCTGCTCGCGCATCCAGCCAGCATTCACATAGGTTGCCAAAGTAAAGAAAACGACCCAGCTAAACGGCGTTACTGTCATGCTCAGTGAGTAGACTTGCCAACCCAACTCATGGACTGGCGTAAAATAACCGACAAATGTGAAGCCTGTCGAAAATGCTACCCACATCCACATCAAGTGCTTTAGTGTTTTCCTGGAGAGCTTTCGCAATGACCACACTTGTTTGTCGAGCTTGATGCGTTGGTTACGGGTGCCCTCAAACTTCTGCTCAATCCACATAAAGATGGCGGTCCAGACGGTTTGTGGGCAGGTGTATCCGCACCACACCCTACCGGCAACTGTGGTTACCAGGAACAGCGCAAAAGCAGCAACGATTAAAAGAAACGCCAGAATAGACAGGTCCTGAGGCCAGATCGTAAGCCCGAAGATATAGAACTTGCGAGCGGGTAAATCAAATAAAACGGCTTGGCGACCCTCCCATTGCAGCCAGGGCAACAAAAAGTAACCCAGCAATAGTGGCCAGCCGCTGTATTGGCGAATTTTTTGAAAGAAACCCTCTATTTTACGCGTATAAATTTTTTCGCGTTTCTCATAGAGATCAAGTTCCTCTACTTCGGCGGGCGCCCACTCCTGTAATGGAATCTTGTCATTCATTTATCGAATCACTGATCGGCTGACAAGCTCAATACGTAGGCGGCGACCAGGTTTATTTTATCTTCACTTAACACGCCTTGGTGCGCTGGCATTTGACCACTTCGTCCGGCACTGAATGACACTTGGATTTCCGACAAGGAACTACCGTACAACCAAATGTCATCGTTCAGCGAGGGTGCTCCTAACAATTGATTACCGCTGCCATCTGCACCATGACATGCCACACAGTTCTTCATAAATAGGTCTTTGCCCTTCGCCAGATCAGTGGGGTTCAGGTTGGTTATGTTGTTTCTGCTCGCTGCCGCTTCGGATAAACTGGCTACGTAGCTTGCAACGAGGGGCAGATTTTGTGCACCCAGAATGTCTTTCCAGGGAATCATCATCGCCTGCCGACCCTTGGCAATGGAATGTACTATTTGTTCCGGTGAACCACCCCACTGCCAGTAATTGTCATCCAGTTTAGGGAAACCAAAGCCACCTTGACCTGCACTGCCATGGCACACTGAACAATTCGTTGAAAACAACCTGCGCCCCATATTGATCGCTTTAGTATTCGTTGCCAATTGCTCTACGCCCAAACCATGAAACTCCGAAATAGAGCTAGCGAATGATTTTTCCAGCTGCTCAGCCTTGCGGTCGTGCTCACCTGCTGAAGTCCAACCCAACACACCCTGGAACGAACCCAAACCGGGGTACGCAATCAAAT
Source organism: Pseudomonadales bacterium (assembly GCA_045105115.1). GTDB lineage: Bacteria > Pseudomonadota > Gammaproteobacteria > Pseudomonadales > JAUIET01 > JAUIET01. Next base: position 22,527 of record JBGCDE010000156.1, read on the forward strand.
AACCAACGCCGAATACAATGGTGAGAATGAACATGGTGAACCACCAGGCCGGCAACGGATTGTCTTCTTCGACAATGCCGTCGTATACGTGGCCTGTGGTGTTATCGTCTCGATCCACTTTCATCTTTCGCGTTGCGAACAACAGCCAAACAAGCAATATCAGGGTGAGAATTGTCAGTCCGATAATCCAGGCACTCCAAAATACACTCATGGTCTTGCCTCCGCCTGAGCATGCTCACCTTTCGTTGGTTCTATCGATTTTTCACGTAGCGGAATTTGCGAGGCGGTTTCGTAATAGTCTTTACGTTTTCGGCTAAAGACCATTACGCAAATGCTAACAAACGCAATAAACAACAACAGGGTCGCAATTGATCTGAGCAGATTAATGTCCATAAATTCTGTTCCTTTCGATTAGCTGCGGGGGAATAGCAGGCCAAGCTGCTGTATATAGGCAATCAGTGCATCTATCTCAAGTTTGCCTTTCACTTCGTCATTTGCAGCAGCAATCTGCTCATCACTATAAGGAACCCCAACCGTGCGAAGCGCGCGCATCTTGTCTGAGGTGTGCTCGCCATGCAGTTTGTTTTCAAATAACCAGGGATAGGCAGGCATATTCGACTCTGGCACCACGTCCCGAGGATTGTAGAAATGTAAGCGATGCCAATCGTCACTGTAACGACCACCCACGCGCGCCAAGTCCGGTCCGGTGCGCTTGCTGCCCCATAAGTGCGGGTGGTTATACACCAACTCGTTTGCCATACTGTAGTGGCCATAGCGCTCTGTTTCCGAACGCAAGGTTCGAATCATTTGTGAGTGGCAGTTATTGCAACCCTCACGGATGTAAATATCACGCCCTTCCAACGGCAAGGCGGCCAGCGGCTCAAGCCCTTCAGCCGGTTCGCTGCTTTGTCGCTGCATCATCAGTGGAACCAGTTCGACCAGCGTTCCAAACGAGATCGCAACGATCATAAACGCGATCATCCAACCAATATTCTTCTCTAGAAATTCATGTTTCATGCGACAGCTCCTTGCGGGTGAGCCGGGTCGGGTGAGTGCTGAGTCTCAAGCTTCATCACATCGCGAACCAGATCGGTGCGAGTCGTTTTAAACAGATTCCATGCCATCAGTAGCATTCCTGAGAAGAATATACCGCCACCAATCAAGCGCACGAGATAACCGGGGTAGCTTGCTTGAACGCTTTCTACAAAACTGTAGGTCAAGGTTCCGTCAGCGTTATACGCACGCCACATCAAGCCTTGAACAATGCCATTCACCCACATTGACGCGATGTATAACACTGTTCCTATGGTTGACATCCAAAAGTGCCAGTTGATCCAGGCAATACTGTACATTTGCTTGCGGCCAAACAGCACCGGTATCAAGTAGTACATCGTGCCTATCGAAATCATGGCAACCCAGCCAAGCGCACCGGAGTGCACATGCCCAATGGTCCAATCGGTGTAATGCGATAAGGCATTCACTGTTTTGATTGACATCATCGGTCCTTCGAAGGTCGACATGCCATAGAAAGACAGAGACACAATTAGAAAACGCAAGATCGGGTCAGTTCGTAATTTGTGCCATGCACCACTCAAGGTCATCATGCCGTTAATCATGCCGCCCCAACTGGGCGCCAAAAGAATGAGTGACATAACCATACCCACGCTTTGCGCCCAATCAGGCAGTGCGGTGTAATGCAGGTGATGTGGACCGGCCCAAATGTAGACCGAGACAAGTGCCCAGAAATGCACGATGGACAAGCGATACGAATACACAGGCCGCTCTGCCTGCTTTGGCACGAAGTAGTACATCATGCCAAGAAAGCCCGCCGTCAAAAAGAAACCGACCGCATTGTGGCCGTACCACCACTGCACCATGGCATCTACCGCGCCTGAGTAAATCGGGTAGGACTTCCCCATCGAGACCGGAATAGCGAGACTGTTTATAATGTGCAGAATGGCAACCGTGACTATAAACGCGCCGAAGAACCAGTTTGCAACGTAGATATGCTGCACCTTGCGCTTCATGATCGTGCCAAAATACAAAATTGCGTACAGCACCCAGACAACGGCAATCAGAATATCGATAGGCCATTCAAGTTCCGCATATTCCTTGCTCGTGTTAATACCTAAAGGCAAGCTGATAGCGGCCGCAACAATAACCAGCATCCAACCCCAAAATACCGTTGCGGCCAGTCCGTCTGAAATCAATCTCGCCTGGCAGGTTCGTTGTACGACAAACAACGACGAAGCCATCAGGGCAGAACCCCCAAAGGCGAAAATGACAGCATTGGTATGTAATGGGCGCAGGCGACCAAAGCTGAGCCAGGGCAAATCCAGACTGAGCTGTGGCCAGATCATCAGTGCAGCGATGTAGACCCCAACGCCCATTCCGACAATGCCCCAGACAACCGTCATCACAGTAAACTGGCGTACCACCTTATAGTTATAGCCGTCGTCTACAATCGGCATGGCATTGTTTTCTGGACCATCCATTGCCTGCTCATGCGAGTCTGTTACTGACATGCTTTCCCCTTATGTCTTTAATGACGCAGTGTGTATGTGACGAGTGCTGTACGAATTCGGCTAGCGTTAATCTGTAAATACCGGCGCTGCACCGAAGTCCCAGAGGATGACGCTGCCCACCATGATGCAGATCAGCATTACCAGGGCGATGGCCACAATGGCACTGGCGTACAGAAAACCTTGCTCTTTGGGCTGGCGCATCACCAGTGGAATACCCTCGTAAAGTAAGTACAGCGCCCAACTGACAGCAGCGATACCGACTAACATGTCAAGCCATAGCACAGGATGCCAACCGACTGCGCCGGCGAGGAACAACGGCGTGCTGACAAACCCGATCACCGCAACACCTTTGGCGATACTTGTTTCCGCGCCATAAGTTTTTGACATCCAATGCGTCATGAATCCGATCACGAAAATCGATGCAAGCATGGCTAGATAAAACAAACAGATTATGGGTAGCGCGCTTTCGCGGGTTAGGCGCACAAGCTCCCCACTGCCGACTCGCCAGCCTACTTCAGTAACACCGTGGTACCAGGCAAAGGCCGGGATAACAGCCATGAAGACTGGATAAAGCAGGTAGGCGGGGAAGCGTGAGAGTGGTTTTTGCGCCAGCTCATCCCATTGTTTTGAAGGTGTTAACAGGTAGCCAAGCGGATTCGCAACAAGCATTTTCCAATCGCCAAAATTTGTGCAATGGAAATGGTAGCGATAAAGGAGTCGATCCTTATTGATATGGATCAAGCAAACTGCAGATTGTTAGGTGTGCGCTCTTGGCGCACTGAAGACTACATCTGAACGCCAGCTATGTTTTTGAGCGCGTCGATGTTCTGAATTCTTACATCACGACCTTCCAGGTCGATCCAAATGTTCTTTTTAAAGCGGCCCAAGACACGGCTCACCGTTTCAATGGTCAACCCGAGGAAATTACCAATATCCATACGCGACATTGGCAATAAAAACTTCTCACCAGAAAGCTGACGCCTTGCAAAGCGAGCTGACAGGCTTAACAGAAAGGCCGCAACACGCTCATCCGCGGTGTTCTTGCTCACCAAGGTGAGCAGCTTTTGGTCATCTGCAATTTCACGGCTTAATATTTTGAAAAAGTGACGCTGCAAGTTTGGCAACTGCAGGCTCAGATCGCCTAACTGCTCGAAAGGAATCTCACAGATTGCTGAGGTTTCCAACGCGACCGCTGAGCTGGCATGCTTGAGGTTGGCAATACCGTCCATGCCTAGAATTTCACCTGGCAGATAAAAACCAGTCACCTGTTCTGCGCCACTGCTGGTGTTGCAGTAGGCCTTCAATGCACCGGAGCGTACGGCGTATATCGCGTTAAACTCACCGTCTTGTGAATACAGCCGGTCGCCTTTCTGAAGCGGCTTACCGCGCCGAATTATTTCGTCGAGTTTAACGATGTCATCGCTGGCAACCGCTAGCGGCAAACAAATACCGCTAAGCCTGCAATCTGCGCAGGAAACCTCTCGGTTGTGCGGGCAATGGTGCTGCATGGAACGCTTCCTCTACGGCACGAAAAATCATGTCCGTTTACCACGGTATTATAGCGTTTTGGCGCGGGTGGAAGCGAGGTTTGTCTAGCGGCTACTTTCGGAATCGTTGACTTGGCCCAGTGCAATCACAGACTCATCTGTATCAGCGGCAGTGTGGCGCTTGTCCTTCCAACTGGCAAACAACAAGGTAAGCAAACCAAGCAGCACTTCGTCAGCGAATGGCACGAAATCCGGGATAAACAGGTCGGCTACAAACAAGGCACCTGTCAGCCAGAAAAGCTGTCGAAATCGCAGTTTTCTAGCCCAGGCAAGCAAGGCAGTGGCAACGGGAATATTCATTGTTCCAGCTTGCCTGCGACGCGCTCGGCTTGCAAGCCTGTGAAACCGTAGTTTGCATTCGCAAACCCCTCTGAACTTGCTCAGTGGGGTGGCTGACCTGATAAAAATGTAAGCCTGAAAGACACAGTTCAGGTTATCCTTGCTCTGCGCAAGAAAATAGCGCTTCGGAGTCTATGATGCACAACCTTCCAAACGATGAATTCCTTGATAGAGCCCTGGCAGAAGCCAGTATTCCTGCATTATTGGTGTCGATGATTCACCTGACTGGCGACACAAACCTTATGGATGGCGACATTCGCCCCGCTCGCCTGGAAATGCTGCAAAAGATGGACGGCGGCCTTAGTGAGCAGCAGCAAAGCGATGTTCGTGAGAGGCTCAAAAGAATACTCAAAGCCAATCACGAGTCGGGCATTGAGCCAACAGTGAACTTTGAGCGAGGCGAGCTTGAAAAAATGCTCAGTTTCGCGCTTGGCGAACAACAGATGGAACCGCGCTATAACGACATGATGCTGGAAGAGCTGGCCATTGATCGCGAAGACACCAAGCGAGTGGCCATTGATCATCAAGCAGTCGCAGATGCGGGTTTGAAAGTAGCGATTATAGGCGCTGGCATGTCGGGTTTGCTGTTGGCGATGCGTTTGCAACAAGCGGGTATCGACTATGTGATGCTGGAAAAAAATACAGACGTGGGTGGCACCTGGTTCGAAAACAGCTACCCGGGTTGCAGAGTGGATATTGCCAGCTACTCGTACTCATATTCATTTGATCACGACTATCGCTGGCGCCACTTCTTTGGGCAGCACGAAGAACTAAGAGCCTATTTCGCTGACTTTGCGACGCAACAGGAATTGCGGCAGCACATTCAATTCAATACTGAAGTCACCACCACCCAATACTCTGAGCAGGATCAAAAGTGGGTTTTGACCTGCCACAGCAACAGTGGCAACACTGAGATTGAAGCAGACGTAGTCATCAGTGCCGTAGGCCAACTAAACCGCCCTAAATTACCGAACATGCCTGGAATCAATGATTTCAACGGCACTCATATGCATTCAGCGCAATGGAACCACTCGGTAGATCTTACCGGGAAACGGGTTGTAGTCGTTGGTTCTGGTGCAACCGCATTTCAGATGGTGCCTGAGCTTGCAAAAGTCACCAGCCAATTGAGCGTTTTCCAGCGCACGCCACAATGGATGATTTCAAACCCTGGTTATCATGACGCTGTAAGTGAAGAGCACATGTGGTGCTTTGAGAACCTGCCAGGGTATGCGCGCTGGTACCGAATTCTAACCATGTGGCCACAGCTGGATAAATCGAAGCTACTTGCTGAAATTGAGCCTGGCTGGGACGATGGCGGCCTGTCTTGCGGCGAGTGGAACAGCCGCATGCGTGACAACCTGGTGAGTTACATATCCGCCCAGGTAGAAGACGCCGAACTGCTGAAAAATGTTATACCGAACTACCCGCCTATGGGCACTCGGGTACTGCAAGACAACGGCAGTTGGCTACGGGCTTTGCAGCTACCCCATGTTGAATTGATTACCGAAGCTGTCAGTGAAGTTACCCCGAATGGTGTGCGAGGTGCTGATGGCACCGAGATAGAAGCCGACATAATCGTGTGGGCCACCGGTTTCCAAACCGACCGCTTTGTCTGGCCTATGCAGGTATCAGGCCGTAACGGTGCGCAGCTTGATGAGATATGGTCAAAAGCGCCTAAAGCCTACCTTGGCATGACCGTACCGTCATTCCCAAACTTTTTCTGCCTGTATGGTCCGAATACAAACGTGGCGCACACCGGCAACGTGATTCTAATCGCAGAGTGTCAAACCACTTATGTAATGAGCGCACTGAAAGCAATGTGCGAAAAAGGCATCAAGTCTATTGAATGCAAAGAGAGCGTGGCTGATGACTATGAGCAACGCTTGACAGAGTCTCTCAGCACTAAAGTGTGGTCACATCCAGCCGTACAAGGCTTCTACCGATTGGAGTCTACGGGTCGAGTGGTGGTCAATATGCCCTGGGACTCGGTTGATTACTGGCAATGGACAAAGTCACTGAATGAAGCAGATTATTTAATTTCATAAACACAGATGCGTTATAGAAGTGATGACTTTTCAAGCAATCCAGAAAACAGTATGATGGGTCGCATGAAACAAGGAAAACAAGTTAGTCATCTTTTTGTCAGCCTGTTCGCCGGGCTACTATTCTGCAATCAAGTAACCGCAGACAGCCAGTTGTTAGGCACCTATTGGTTCCCTGACAAAGACGGGCAACTGGAAATTTTTCAATCGGGTTCCGAGTTTCATGGCAAAGTATCCGCATACGACATTCCGGATCAAAAGGATGAACTCAATCCTGACCCTGCGCTAAAAGACCAATTGTTCCTGGGCTCACTGATGCTTAAGGGTTTCCAATACAACGAGAAGAAAGATCGCTGGGAAGGGGGAACTGTTTATGATGCGTCTGAAGGAAAAAACTATAAAAGCCGTTTGTGGTTTGACGGTAAAGACACATCTGTTCTGAATGTGCGCGGGTACATCGGTTCACCAATGTTTGGCAGAACAACCGTGTTTGAGCGCGTTAAATAGCCCACCGGTTTCTTATTTGCTACGCCCCTGTAAACCCACCATTAACAACCAAGCTGTGACCGGTAACCCACGCCGCCTCTTCTGAGGAAAGGTAAACCGCAGCTGCACCAATGTCTTCTGGTGTGCCAATGCGACCAGTGCTGAAGTACTTTTCGGCGCCTTCGGAAAACTCTTCCGGTACTGTGTTAATCAATCCTAGAACGATCGAATTTGCGGTCACACCTTTGCGGCCGAACTCCTTGGCGATGGTTCGCATCAGCCCTTCCATACCGGCTTTCGCTGCACCATAGACTGAAGAACCATAATGACCTGTGCGACCAGCATCGCTGGATATCGCAATAATCCGCCCCCAGCCTCGGTCTGCCATGCCTTCAACCGCTCGACGGGTGCAGTGCAAAGTGCCATAAAGATTGTTATCAATATGCTGGCTCCACATGTCTACAGGTGTTTTCAGAAATGTTTGCGGCTGCATGCCATGCGGGAGCGTACCTACGTTATTGACCAATATATCAATTGAGCCAAAGTTGTTTTCAACGTGCTGAAAACCAGAATCAACCGCACCACCATCCGTTACGTTAAAAGGGATGGCAATTGCATCCGCACCTTGTGCGCGCAGCTGCTCAGCCGCCTCTTCTGCACGCTCTGGAAAATAGTCGTTGATCGCTAAACGCGCACCTTGTGTCGCCAGCGCCGTTGCAATGCCGGCACCTACGCCGCGACCCGCGCCAGTCACCAGCGCGACTTTACCGCTTAAATCAAACATACAGCATATCCTTTAACGCTCTGATGCCAGCTCAGTCAGACAAATAGTATTCGACCGTAGACACTACCCGAACTTTTTTAATGTGCGGATTATTTTGGTCACGTGGGCTTATGCTGAACTGGCCTTGTCTAGCCTGGCGAATTTTACCGAGAGTGCTGGCTGAATCTGCGGCAAACTTCGCGGCCACTTCACGCGCTTTGCGTGTGGCTTCTTCGATCATTTCAGGTTTGATTTCGTTAAGACGTGTAAACAAATACTCAGGTTGCGATTCATAGCCACCCGTAAGCACAATACCCTGCTTGCCAAGCTCGGGCATTAAACTCATTGTTTTTCTAACCGCGGAAATATTTTCAGAATACACTGTGACTATTTGCTGCGCGGTGTAACGAAATTGAGCGCCAGAATCACCACCGTACATATTGGCTGATTTATCCGTAATGGCTGGAGCGGCCTGACTAATTTCTTCAGGACTGACACCGTTAGCCGCAAGAAAAGTACGAATCTTTGCGCTATCGCGCTCAATGGATTCATACAATTGCTGCAGATCATTATTTGCCAGCGTGAATTGAATTGGCCAGATCACAATGTCTGCGTTTAGCTCGCGCTCGGCCAGGCCTTTAACCGTGACGCTGCGGTCTAATTGTTTGTAATCTAACGCTGCTTTTCCCAGTAAAAAACCGAGGATAGCGAGGCCTGTTAGTAAACACAGACCGAGAATAAGTGAGCTGCTTCTATTGCTTGGCTGCATACAACATTCCTCTCGAGATTCCTATCATGACATCAGGTAGATAGCGCTTCAACCAATCAGCGCTACAACCATGGCCACTGTTTGGCCAACAGCAACCCAAATCACAATGTGACGGGCAATGTACAAATTGCGGGTGTAACGCACGCCCATCGCCGATAAACGCGACTCGCTGCGTAAATTCTGCTCCCAGCGCCTGAGCACCATAAGCAACATTGAAAACACAACGCCTAGCGCTATGTTTGCGTACAGTAGTGGCCAAGCGGCTTCAACCAGAGTTTCTCTAACATCTGGGTCGGCCACAGCAAGCCCGAAGCCTGAGCTACTAATAAAACTTAGCGCCACAATCGCATCAGAATAATTGACTAGTCGATCAGCCAACGCACGTTCTTCGGACTCTAAATATTGTTTAGACATTGATTCGCCCAGTGCCCTGTATAATGGAGTGAGCAAGTGTACATTGACTTGATGAGACCGCAACATGGGTAAGCAGAACGTTGGAGATCTTGAAGAAATTCGGCAGAACCTTGAGAGTTGGCTGGCGAAGCAGCTAGGCAAGGGTAGCGATTTTGATATTGGCGAACTCAATTTCCCCGAGGCCAGTGGTGAAAGCAGCGTTACATTGTTGTTCAACGCCAAGTGGTCGGGCGGCGAAGACAAGTTTGTACTTCGGATGGTGCCGAAAGAAAGCGAGGTGTTTGAGAGCCACAATCTCAAATTGCAATTTGATGTAATGAAAATTGCCGGACAACACGGCATTCCGGTGCCTGGTTTGGTGGCCTATGAGGCCAACCCTGATCTACTCGGCAGTGATTTCTACGTAATGAACTTCAACGCAGGCCTGATTCCACCCGACAATCCACCGATGGCATTTGGCAGTTGGGTCAGTGAGTTAAACACCGAGCAGCGCGCCACCATGTGGAATCATGGTCTGGATTTATTGGTAGATATCCATTCATTGCCAGTAGAAGCTTTCGACCAGATTGGTCTGCCGCAAGCGGCAATGGATGAGTCGCCGGCTGCGCATGAGTTGCGCCAATATGAGCGCTTATTGGAATTGGGTATACGAGATTCTGCGGACCCTATCATTGAGCAGGCCTGGACCTTCATAAAAAACAACGCTCCACAAGCCGGCGCGCGCAGATTGTGCTGGGGAGACTCACGACCCGGCAATATTATCTACAAAGATCTTAAACCCGTTGCCGTGCTGGATTGGGAGCTGGCTAGCATTGGTAACCCGTTAACTGATCTGGCCTGGTATTTCTGGATAGACCACACCAACTCTGTGGGCCTTGGCGCTGAGAAAATGACTGGTGTGCCTGATTACAACGAGGCTTATCAGCGTTGGAGTGAAGCGACCGGCTTACCGATCGATGACATGCCCTGGTACGAACTGTTTGTGATGTGGCGTTTTGCCGTCATCATGGAAAAGAAAATGATGGCCATGGCAAAAGTAGACGCTAATTTTGCCGACTTTCCGAATCATGCATCGCCACTGGTAGCACCGCTACTGGAAAAATGCAGCTAACGTCCGGCAATCACTTCGTCGCAATGTTGTTTGATTAGCCCGGAATAAAGCTCGCGAATTTTCATAAACATTGGGCCAGCCACTTGTTTCAAGGCTCTGCCATCAATTTCCGAAACAGGTGTTTGCGCTCCAAACGTACCTGTCACAAAGGCTTCATCAGCGCTGTAAGTGTCGACCAGTGAGTAGTTGCGCTCATGCACAGGGATATCATTTTCACGGCACAGGTCAATGACCTTCTGGCGAGTAACGCCGTTCATGCAGTAGTCGCCGGTGGAGGTCCAAACTTCCCCACGGCGCACAATAAAAAAGTTAGTTGAGTTGGTGGTATTAACAAAGCCCAAAGGGTCTAGCATCAAGGCTTCATCCGCACCGGCCTGTATAGCCTGATTCAATGCCAATATGCAATTTAACTTGCTGTGCGAATTCAGCTTCGCGTCTTGTGTGAGCGGTGCACCTCTGTGGTTGGGTACTGTGTGCATTCTGATGCCTTGCTGATAGATCGCTTCATCCACTCTACTGTGCTCAGCGATGATAACAATCGTTGGTCCACTGTCGCTAAGACCCGGATGTTGAAACGGGCGGCGCTTAATACCACGGGTAACCATCAGGCGCAGATGCACGTCGTCATGCATATTATTGGCTTCCAAAGTACGGTATACGTCTTTGGCTAGCGCCTCTAACTCCATACCGATATCCAGGTTTAGCATCAATGCGCCGGCGTACAAGCGCTCCAGATGTTCTTCCAGAAAACAGACAACGCCGTCGTGTAAACGCAAGCCTTCCCACACGCCGTCGCCGAGCATAAAACCGCTGTCATAAACCGACACGGTTGCTTCTGCTCGAGGCACAATATTGCCGTTCAAATAAATCTTGATTGCCTGGTTACGTTCGTCTATGTTCGCGTCGTGAGTACTGGTTGCCACTATTGATCTTCCTGTCTGCCTGTTACTAACTGAGAATTTATGACTGTTCGAATTGCTATGTGGTCGGGACCGCGCAATATTTCCACGGCAATGATGCGTGCCTGGGAAAATCGCGCAGACTGCCGCGTTATTGACGAGCCCTTGTACGGCTATTACCTGCACAAAACCGGTCTTGACCACCCAGGTTGGGCCGATGTTATTGAAGCACAGGGTACGCAATGGCAAACCGCCGTCAAGCGCTGTCGTGCGCCAAACGATAAAAGTGAACCGATATTCTTCCAGAAGCACATGGTAATGCATATGCTGCCGGAAGTTCCCTTGGACTGGCTGGACGGCTACCGGCACTATTTCCTGATCCGAAATCCGGCCTTGGTGCTTGCCTCTTACTCAGCCGTACGAGCAACAGTAACCTTGGATGACCTTGGTTTCCGACAATCGCTGGAGCTGTATGAGCGTTTGCAGGAAACCAGCGGGCACGCACCAGTGGTTGTTGATACCGAATCATTTCTTAAGCACCCTGGCTCGCAGTTGCAGGCCTTGTGCAGTGCGCTTAAGGTCCAGTTCACTGAAAGCATGCTCAGTTGGCCAGCTGGCTGCCGTGAAACTGACGGCGTTTGGGCGCCGTACTGGTATGACTCAGTTAACGCTTCCACCGGCTTCGCGCCCTATACGCCTAAAACCCCTTCTCTCAACAAAGCCCAGCAGCAAATCGTTGATGAGGCTTTGCCTTATTACGATGCTCTGAAGCGACTTGCTCTGACCTAGCGCAAAGCTGCGCCTGATCAGTTAGCCAATTATGCTTTCAGCGCTTATGTACTCCAGGTTCTGTGCTTCCGCGACCGCCTTATAGGTGAGCGAGCCCGCGTGCACATTCAAACCATTTTTAAGATGCGGATCTAATTGCATTGCTTTACGAAAACCATTATTTGCGAGACTGAGAGCAAATGGAAGCGTTGCATTGTTCAGCGCGTTGGTTGACGTTACCGGTACCGCACCCGGCATATTTGCCACGCAATA
>JBGCDE010000157.1:0-7733 GCA_045105115.1 Pseudomonadales bacterium
CCTGGGTACGGCGGCAGCCGGCATCGGTGTATCCGTAAGACCCGGGCAAACCACATTCACTCTAAGCCCTTCGCTGGCGTATTCGCTCGCTGCATAATGCGTTAAGCCAACCACAGCGTGTTTTGCGGCTGTGTAGTGAGCTTGCCCTGGTGCGGGTATAAATGCGGCACCCGAAGACACATTCACGATAGCGCGGCCAAGCCGTTCTTCCGCACTCTTACTCATGAAGTGCCGCAGCTCATGCTTAAGACAAAGAAAAATAGAAGTCTGGTTAACGCGAATCATGCGCTCGTAGTTTTCCAGTGGCATGTCGACTAATTTCTGCGGCAGGTCGGCAATGCCGGCGCAGTTAATCACGGCGTGCAAGTCGCCACAGTCGCTGACAACGTTGGCAATCATTTGCTCAACGGATGTTTCATCGCCTACATCAACTTGATAACTTTTCGCGCGCAGGCCTTTGCTTCGTAGCGTGTCGGCTAATTGATCGGCCGCATCAAACTGTAAATCAGCTATCGCAAGTTCGGCACCACGCTCAGCCAGTTGCTTGACCGCCGCCTCACCAATACCACTGGCGCCGCCGGTAACCAATACAACCTGGCCAGCAAAATCCTGCATAACCGGGGCTTTACTGCTCACGCTTGTACACAACCTTGCCATCCATCATTGTCATCACAACCTCGATTGTGTGAATATCATGCGGGTCTGCTGCGAAAATATCGCGGTCTAGTTGAACCAGGTCGGCAAGCTTACCCACTTCAATCGAGCCTATCTTGTCGTCCATGTGCATTTGATATGCGGCATCAATGGTATAACCATGCAGCAATTCATCAACATCCAGACTCTCAGTCACGCGCGGTTGAACGGGTGCGTTCGGGTCACCCGGGTCCTGCCGGGTGTGACCAATTTCAATATTGAATATAGGCGACATTCCTAACATGCCAGCGCCGCTGGCAGGAAAGTCACTGCCAAACGACAGCTTTACACCAAGACTACTCAGGCTTTTGAAACGCCAATAGCGATTGAACTGATCTTCACTGACAAACTGCTTGCCGTAGGTGTCGTAGGCAGCCCAAAGTGGCGTGCTTTGCGCAACGACACCAAGGTCTGCAAAACGCTTTAGATCGGCGTCTGTGATGACTTGTATGTGACAGATTGCGTAGCGGGTTAAACTGTCTGAGTTATTTTGCCGAGCTACCTCAATAGCATTCAGCGCTTCGAAAATTGCGCGTTCTCCCAGCGCATGTATATGTACATCAATATTCTCAGCCGCAGCGCCGCTGACCATATCGTTCATTTGCTGCTGACTGAAAACTGTTGCACCGTTATTACCGGGCTCGCCCTGGTAGTCTTCAAACATAGCAGCGGTGCGCCCTTCAATCGTGCCGTCCTGCATAATTTTCAAAACACGATAGTGATAGTTTTCACCTTTCACCGAATCACGCCACTGCTTCGCATTATCGACCGCTGTAGCAGCCTGACTGGCGTCTTCAGGCCGGTAAGAACCAACTACTCTTATGTTCATGCCACCCTGTTGAGCCAAACCATCCCAGACTTGCTTTACCATGTCGCCGTAACCGATAGCGCCAGCATCAAAGGCCGCTGTTACTCCGTAACTATTCATCGCGTTTACTACTAGAGCAGTGCCGTCTCTCACAACCTGCTCAGTAATGGCGTCTAAACCATCCATTGCCATGGACGCCGTACCTTCTAACAAATATCCCGTGGGGTATCCGTTGCCTTCACGCTTGTAATAACTGAAGTCCGGTATCGGGTCGGGGGTATTTTCGTCGATACCAAGCTGCTCCAAGGCCTTGGTATTCACCCAGGCTGCGTGAAACCCTTCGTCCATCAAAATAACCGGTCTATCAGGCACGATTGCGTCAATCAGCTGCCGGGTTGGGCCTACGGGGCCAAAGGTGCTGGCGAGAAAACCGTAACCAAACAGAACCTCAGAGGATGTATCGTTTGCCGCGTATTCTTTAATGGCCGCTACCCAATCGTCCACCGTGCCAAACGTATCCAGCGACAAAGCTTGTGCGTACGCACCGCCGGCAACTGGATGCATGTGGGAATCGATAAAGCCAGGTAGTAACATCTGGCCAGCAAGATCATGCACTGCCGTATTCGCTGCTGAGTAAGCAGCAACGCCCTCATTACTGCCAACGTACACGATCTCGTTCCCGTGCACAGCCACGGCTTGCGCTGAAGGATTACTGCGGTCGGCGGTAAACACCTTGGCATTGATAAAGACGTGATCTGCGCCTTTGGGTTCACTTGTTGTTGTACAAGCTGCCAGCGCAAGCAGGCATAAGAGCGCACCTATTCGAAACACTTGCGAACTATTGTTAACGTGATCAATGCACTGCTTTAAAGAGAATTTCATAAGGTGGCCTTTCAATATTCCATCTTGAATTTCAGTTCATAGTAAGTCGAATTATCGAAATTAACCACCTTTGTGGATACACCGTTACGTTACGGTTTTTACTGCATGATACTTCTTGTCCACTCACAGAACGCCTTCACTTTCGGGTCTGATAAATGACTTTTTGGATACACCAGATAGTGGGTAATGTGGTTCGCTTCCTGCAGGTCACCAAATGGGCGTACCAGCAAGCCTTTAGCAAGATCACTGGCAGCAACTGCGGTGGATGAAAGCAGCACACCCTGGCCTTCAATGGCTGCTTGCAGTGCCATGGTTTCATTTGTGAATCTTGGTCCGCGCTCTGCATGCTCAAAGTTAATACCGGCTGCTTTTAACCAGGTCGGCCAATGCGGTGCGGTGTCGCTAATTGAAACCCATTCGGTGTGCAGCAATGTGTGATGCTTTAGATCGGCCATCTCGCGTAAAGCGTGTTTTCCAGTCGTTAACTTCGGACTGCACACCGGAAATGTGTAGTTCTCAATCAATCTTTCAGATACCAAACCGCGGTATTTACCCGGCCCATAACGAATGGCCACGTCTACATCATCGTGCTCGAAATCCACTACCCGATCCGTAGCATCGAGGCGAATATCAAACTTGGGGTGTGCCGCACGAAATGACTCAAGCTTTGGCACCAACCACTTGGCACCCAACGACGGTGAGACGCTCACGGTGAGAATTGAGGTATCGTTTCTTAACCTTGCCAAGCGCACAGCATGATGAAGCTGATCAAATGCGTCAGAGGTAAATGGCAGTAGCTGTACGCCAGCGTCCGTCAGGCATAAACCCCTGGGCTGACGTTGAAACAGCGAATACCCAAAGTAATCTTCCAGTATTTTGATTTGCTGGCTGATGGCCGCCGGCGTCACGCTGAGTTCGTCAGCGGCTTTACTGAAGCTTAAGTGTCTTCCGGCGGCCTCAAAGGCGCGCAGGCTGTTAAGTGGTGGAAGTTTACGCATACGCCATATTAGAATATCTAAAGACCCTGTCAAATATAGTCGTTTTTTCGCCAATAAATAAGCCCCTAATCTGAACCTGAATAGTTTTACTAAACAGGTGAAGTTATGAAAGCGAACCTTCGCAGAGCAAAATATTTAGCAGTGGCCTTTGTACTGGGTATGCAAGTGAATGCTCTAGCTGCAGAAACTCAGGAACAAGTAACCGTGTATTCAGATGTAGCCGGTGCCAATGAGCTAGTGGCCGGCGATTACACGCAGGCTCTTAAGTTAATGGCCGAAAAGAAAAACGAAAACAAGCTATTTATGGAGAACAATTTGTGCGTTGCGCACATATTGGGCAACAACTTCGAGCAAGCCAAACTGCGATGTAATGCTGCTCTAAGAGAGGCTGAGCGATCACGCAATTACGGCGAATGGCTTGAAAGAACCAAGGCTACCCGAGTGCGGCGCTTGTATCGTGAGCGAGCACTCAGGCATTTGCGGCTGTTAGACTCTCTGAACGCAGAGCGCGTGGTAAATTCCCAGCCGTGATGTCGCTATTCAGGCATGCGCTCGAACGCTGGAATTCCTTCCGGCACATGGTGAAATTCTTGCTTATCAACGCAAAATATCGCCATGTCGGGCGTGCCATATTGCGACACGTCATCCATGCTGCCGACTTTTAAAATAGTCATGCCGGCGGCAAGGCTTGTGATGGGCGTACCGCAGTTGCCACAAAACTCTCTAACCACTGCGTTTTCAATATCGCTGCGTTGAAATTGCTTTGGTTGGCCCTTCGTATAGCTCAAGCTGTCTTCAGACAAAGCAAGAATTACGTTCGGAGAACCTCCAGAAATGTATTGGCACTCTCGGCAATGGCACTGGCCTTTCAAAATCGGTTCACCGTCTGCTTCGTAACGCAGCTCACCGCAATAACAACCACCTGAGAATTTCATAGCTACCCCTTATTATTTGCCTGGCTTCATGGTACGTCTGTTTGCAGCACATGACCACCGCTGTCTATAAACGCAGAGACAGGCTGGCTACAGATAAAAACTCTCATACTCGGCGCGTAAAGGCTTCTTATCAATTTTTCCTGTTGCAGTCAGTGGCATCTCGTCAATAAACACCACGTCGTCAGGCACCTGCCATTTCGCGAATGCGGCAGCTATATAGTCCAGCACATCCTGCTTACTTGGCTCACAACCCGGCTTCTTTACCGCAAGCAACAGCGGGCGCTCTTCCCATTTAACATGCTTAACACCAATACACGCCGCAATCTGCAACTCAGGATGCCCCATTGCCAAATTTTCGATGTCTACCGAGGAAATCCATTCGCCACCCGATTTAATAATGTCTTTCGAGCGGTCAGTGATTTGCATGTAACCGTGCTTATCAATATTAGCGACATCACCTGTATCAAACCAACCGTCTGCGTCTAACTCGCTTTCTTGCTGCTTGTAATAGCGCTCAATCACCCAAATTCCGCGCACCAGAAGTCGGCCGAATGCTTCACCATCGTGCGGTAAACGATTTCCCTCGTCGTCTACTATTTTCATTTCAACACCATACGGCGCGCGACCTTGCTTACATCGAATATCCATTCGTTCAGCGGCCGTGAGCGAATTCATAAATGCCAACGGTCGGTTCATGGTGCCCAACGGACTCATTTCGGTCATGCCCCAGGCATGAATAACATCCACACCGTAGGCTTCGTCAAATTTTTCGATCATTGATCTAGGCACAGCAGACCCGCCTATAACGGTTTCTTTAAGGCTTGGTATGGTCTTACCTTCAGCATCCATATAATCAAGCAAGCCGGTCCAAACAGTTGGCACTGCCGCCGAGTTGGTGCACTGCTCTTCGGTGATCAGATTATAAATACTTGCGCCATCCATGTGCGGGCCAGGCAACACCAGCTTGCTTCCTATCATTGGCGCGCTAAATGCCAAACCCCAACTGTTTGCGTGAAACATGGGCACTATCATCAAGCAGGTATCCGTTGCTTTCAGATTAAACACATCAGGTCCACAGGTGGAGAGCGAATGCATCACATTACTTCTGTGTGAATACATAACACCTTTCGGGTTGCCTGTTGTTCCTGACGTATAACAAAGCGATGACGCACCATTCTCGTCGATTTCCGGCCAGTCAAACGTTGGCTGCTCATCGGCAATAAGATCTTCGTAACAGTGAACCGGCACGGTGAATGCCGATGTATCCGGCATGTGCTCTGCGTCGGTCATCACCACTATTTGCTCAAGCGTTGGTAGCCTGTCGATAACCGCTGCTATAACAGGCACAAAACTGATATCAACAAATATAAAGCGATCTTCGGCGTGGTTAACAATGAAGTCGATCTGGTCAGCGAATAATCTGGGGTTAAGCGTATGACAGACAGCCCCTGAACCACCGATGGCATACCAGCATTCCAGATGACGCCAGGTGTTCCAGGCCATGGTGCCAATTCGGTCACCCTGCTGCAGCCCCATTTTTTGCAATGAATTGGCAAGCTTTGCGGTACGCTCATACATTTCGCTATAGCAAATGCTGTGCTTACCACCTTCTACGCTGTTAGTAACAACCTCGGTACTGCCGTGAGCAGTCGCTGCGTGCTGTAGAATGCTGATCAGGTTAAAACCCACCTGTTGCATATGGCCATTGATCATTTTGATACCCTTAACTTCTTATTTTCCGGCGCGATTTTACACCAATAAGCCGATATGTCCGATACCCCTGATCACTCTATAACATGCACATTAGCGACAAAAGTAAAAAGCGTTTATTAGTACTGGCCGGCATTGCCACGCTTATGCTTGTATTGGACATGACCGTAGATCACAAACACTTATTCTGGCGCAGCCTGGACCCAAACCAGGCTGCGGGCGCTGCTACCTATGTTCGGCTACTTAGCCTCAACGCGCGCCCTGAGAGCCACTGTCAGTCACTGCTGGGGGCCACTCAAAACATTGAGTTTATTCACGCTGAAGCACACCGAACCAATGAGCACTGCGGCTGGGATACAGCGGTCAGACTAAAGCGCAGCAATGACGTATTTGTGTCTGGCAAGGGAATTAAGCTGCGCTGCCCAATGACTATTGCTATACACCTGTGGATTCGAGACATGAATGACATTGCCAACGATGTCTACGGCGCCACGCTACGAAGCGTATCGCACGCGGGCAGTTACAGTTGCAGAAGAGTGAATCACAGTAAGAATGGCGCATGGAGCCAACACGCCTACGCAAATGCCTGGGACATACTGGGCTTTACCTTGAACAATGGTCAATCGATTTCAGTGCTCAAGGATTGGGGATCAAACACACAGGCGGGTGATTTTCTGCGGCAGGCTCGCGATAGCGCCTGCGGTATATTCGGTGTAGTACTAGGACCAGAGTACAATGCAGCTCACCGTGATCATTTCCACGTAGACATGGGTTTCGGTGACGCGTGCAGTTAGGTCTGTGCATGTGTATTGCTAAGGAACGAATTACTAAGGAACAAGAGAATGCATTATGAGTGAACGAATTAGAATGAAAACGGGATTGGTCGTTGTTGGCCTGCTATTTCTTGCAGCATGCACAACCTCCACACCACACAACATAGCCACCAACAACCGCTCTGCAGATTTCGACCCGGTCACAATGGACACTGTTGATATCGACGCAGAGAATCCACCTTTTATTCAAGAACTGTTTATTCCCAGTGATGGATTAACACTCAGCGGTTTTATGCTGGGAGCAAACGGCGCAGGGCCTCATCCCACTGTTGTGTTGTTACACGGATACCCTGGCAATGAAAAAAATCTGGACCTGGCACAATCCATCAGACGCTCTGGATTTAACGTTTTGTTTTTTCACTATCGTGGCGCATGGGGTAGTCAAGGCAAGTACTCATTTGCGACGTTATCAGACGATGTTGCAAACGTTTTAAAATTCCTGCGCAACAGTGAGCCATCTCTGCGCGTTGATAGCAACAAGCTCAGCATTGTAGGGCATTCTATGGGTGGTTTTGCGGCACTGAGATCTGCATCACTTGATAAAAACGTGATATGCGTTGCCGGGCTTGCCGCGGCCAATCTTGGCGAATACGCTGAGCGCAACGAAGAGCAAAGCATGGGTTTTAAAACCTATACCGATCAGCTTGTCATGCTTAATGAGTTCAGTGGTGATCAAGCTTTGCAAGAGATTGCCACTAACGCGAGCGCATTCGATGTGCGCAACTACGGAGCCAGCTTAGCCGGTAAGTCTGTACTACTGATTGCAGGTGAAAGCGACAAGGTAGTTCCGCCTGCTGTTCAAAATCGCATAGTAACCGCTTACAAACGTGAGCCCGGAATGCGACTGAAGCACAGCGTATTGCCAGGCGATCAC
>JBGCDE010000158.1:0-4302 GCA_045105115.1 Pseudomonadales bacterium
GTCACCGCTGGCCGATAACAATAGCTTTGAGCAATGGGAATCAGACGGTGGGCTGGATTGCGCCCAGCGAGCAAATGCCACCTGGAAGAAAATGTTGAATGACTATCAGGCGCCTGAGCTAGACCCGGCTGTTGACGAAGCGTTAAACGATTATATGTCTCGGCGTAAGGCTGAGTTTCCTGACAAAGAATACTGATCAAAGATAGAAGATACTCTGGAGAATACTCGATGAATGATGATGTGAACGACCAAGAGGGTGATGATGAAGACATCATTTTGTCAGAGCTGTCAGACGAAGAATTAGTCGAGCAGATGCACGATGATTTGTACGACGGTCTGAAAGAAGAAATTGAAGAGGGCACCAACATATTGTTAGAGCGCGGCTGGAGTGCTGATAAGGTGTTGGCCGAAGCGCTGGTGGGTGGCATGACTATCGTTGGTATCGACTTCCGTGACGGAATTCTGTTTGTACCGGAAGTGTTACTGGCTGCCAATGCAATGAAAGGTGGCATGGCGATTATTCGGCCCTTGCTGGCGGAAACGGGCGCCAAGCCTGTGGGAACCATGGTCATTGGCACCGTTAAAGGTGACATTCATGACATCGGCAAAAACCTGGTTGGCATGATGATGGAAGGGGCCGGTTTTGAAGTGACCGATATCGGTATTAATAATTCGGTTGAAGAATACCTGGCCGCCTTGGAAGAGAACAAGCCCGATGTGTTAGGCATGTCTGCGCTGTTAACAACCACTATGCCGTACATGAAAGTTGTTATTGACGCCTTGAAAGAACAAGGTCTTCGTGATGACTACATTGTGATGGTCGGTGGTGCGCCGTTGAATGAAGAGTTTGGCGAAGCCGTAGGTGCTGACGCGTATTGTCGCGATGCGGCAGAAGCCTCAACCACGGGTGTTCGTCTTGTCGCTGAGCAACGAGCCGCAGCCGGCTGACGCTGCGAACTGGATGAGTGCCAGCGCAATGCCCACGAAAATGGTGAAAGCAGAAACAGCGCAGGTGCTTATTATTGCCTGTGGTGCGCTGGCTCACGAAATTCAGCAAATCAAAAGGCTGAACAGCTGGAACCATATTGAGCTGACCTGTCTTCCTGCAGAGCTGCACAATACGCCCGATTTAATCGTTGGTAAGTTGCGCGAAAAAATCGATAAGGTGCGCAGTAAGTACAACCAAATCTATATTGGCTATGGAGATTGCGGCACGGGTGGTCATATTGACCTTTTGTGTGAAGAAGAAGGTATTGAGCGTCTGCCGGGCGCTCATTGTTATTCGTTCTTTGCCGGCGCAGAGAGCTTCAATGAAATCGCTGAGCAAGAGCTAGGCACTTTTTACCTCACTGACTATCTCGCGCAAAATTTCGAACGCATTATCGTCGGTGGGTTCAAGCTGGACACGCATCCCGAGCTTAGGGAAATGATGTTTGGCAATTACCGCCGCCTTGTTTATCTATCGCAACGGGAAACACCCGAACTAGTCGAAAAGGCTCAAAAAGCCGCCCAATATCTCGAGCTGGACTTCGAGCAGATCCACACAGGCTATGGCGATTTGGAAACATCGCTGGCGCCTGAACTTATTGCCAGAGCGCAATAGCTTCTCGAGAACAACATGCAAAAAATTCGAATTTATTGGCGCGACATTCCGTCGCAGGTGATGGTCAAGAAAGGTCGCAAGCGCGGCAAGGTAATGCTCACCGAGCGTTTTCAAGCCGCCATTGATCGTGCGGCAATGCGCGCTGGTCGTGGCAGCAGTGACGCCTACATGGAAGATTGGCGCCGTGAATACGAAGAAGTCGAGGCAGGTGCTGACATGCAGGCCTTAGCCAATCAAGACGCCGCTTTGCTTGAGCAAGAGTACAGCGATGAAAGACTGGATCAATTGATTCGCTCCAAAGGTTTTGAAAGTGCCGAAGAAAGCTGATGTACAAAGTTAGACTATGGTCGGTACGCCACTCTGGCTTCATGCACTCCATTTACAACGCAGTGGAGTCTGTGTTGTTAAAAATGGACCCAGTGTGGGCGCGCATAGGCTATGAAAAAGTAGACTCCGCGCTGCTAGGCGTAGAAAAGTTCAGCAAAGGTTTATTGTTTGACTCGCAATCCTGCGGCCAGTGTACGCTGAGTGACACTGGCATGGCGTGCCCAATGAACTGCCCTAAATCATTGCGCAATGGTCCTTGCGGAGGTGTTCGCGGTAATGGTAATTGCGAAGTAGACCCAGATATGAAATGCGTTTGGGTCACAGCATGGCAAGGCAGCCAAAACATGCGAGAAGGAGTGCAGCGTATTCAAATTATTCAGGCGCCGTTAGACAATCGCCGCCGTGGTACATCCGCCTGGCTGCGGGTAATACGCGAGAAATTGGCCATCAGCGCGAGTAACAACAATGCGCTTTGAAGACGAACCGGATCCCGGTGAAAGCCTGCCGATTCTGCCTGGCCATGTGTCGCCAGGACGTTTTGAACGCGTTCTTAGAGCGGGCGCGTTTGCCGTCACAGCTGAAATTGCACCGCCCGACTCAGCAGACCCTCATGAGGTCTATCAACGTGCGGCTGTATTTGACGGTTATGTAGACGCTATAAACGCCACAGACGGCTCGGGTGCGAACTGTCATATGTCCAGTGTGGGTATGTGTTCTTTGCTGACTCGCTGCGGTTATTCCATGGTGATGCAAATCTCTTGCCGCGACAAAAATCGAATCGCCATGCAAGGCGATGTGCTGGGCGCATCTGCCATGGGGGTGTCAAACATACTTTGCCTCACGGGTGACGGTGTTCAGGGTGGTGATCACCCAGACGCAAAGCCTGTTTTTGACATGGACTGCATGACATCACTGCAAATGATTCGCGGCATGCGTGACGAGTCAAAATTTCTCAGTGGTCGCAAGCTCACTTCACCTCCGCAAGTATTCGTTGGTGCGGCTGCCAATCCTTTTGCGCCACCGTTTGACTTCCGGCCGATTCGCCTACAAAAGAAAATTGAGGCCGGTGCGCAGTTTGTACAAACTCAATACTGCTTCGATATCGACATGCTCAAGCAATACATGAGCCGTGTGCGCGACTTAGGATTGCACGAAAAAGTGTTTATTCTGCCTGGTGTTGGCCCATTGGCGTCGGCAAAATCAGCCGAATGGATTCGCAAAAACGTGGCCGGCGTGCATATTCCAGACAGTGTTATCAAGCGCTTAGCCGGTGCTGAGAACCAAGCTCAGGAAGGCGTGAACGTGTGCATAGACATGGTCAACGAACTCAAAGAAATTGAGGGTGTTCACGGTGTACATATTATGGCTTACCGCCAGGAACACCGCGTTGCAGAAATTGTTGAAAAGACCGACGTGCTAGAAGGTCGAAAGCCCTGGCACCCGGGTATTTACGAAGAATCCAAATCACCTACTTATCCACCCCAGGAAGTCGCATCATGACTACAACCATCATCAGCTCAGCCACCAAAGAAGTACGCATCGGATTTGATGAACGCTTCGTTATTATCGGCGAGCGAATCAATCCAACCGGCCGAAAAATTCTTGCCGAAGAAATGAAAAATGGTGACTTCAGCCGCGTTGAAGCCGACGCTCTTGCGCAGGTTGCAGCTGGCGCACAAATGCTGGACGTAAACGCCGGTATTCCACTGGCGGATGAGCCCGCCATTCTCGCCAAATCCATTCAATTGGTTCAGTCAATTACTGATGTACCAATCTCCATCGACTCGTCCATCATCGAGGCATTGGAAGCCGGGCTTGCGGTGTATCAAGGCAAGGCTTTAGTAAATTCAGTAACAGGCGAAGACGAAGTATTGGAGCGCGTGTTGCCGTTGGTAGCAAAATATGGCGCCGCAGTGGTGGCAATATCCAATGATGAAACTGGTATCTCGGAAGACCCGAACGAACGTTTTAAAGTAGCGAAGAAAATCGTAGAGCGTGCGGCAGATTACGGAATCTCTCACGAAGACGTGGTTGTCGACCCGCTGGTAATGCCGATCGGCGCGATCAACACGGCCGGCATCCAGGTAATGGATATTGTTAAGCGTCTGCGCACCGAGTTAAAGGTGAACACTACCTGTGGCGCCTCAAACGTGAGCTTTGGTCTGCCTAACCGAAACGGCATTAACAGCGCATTTTTAACCATGGCTATTGGATCAGGCATGACGTCTGCAATCACAAGCCCTTTGCACGCTGAAGTGATGCAGGCCGTGCGTGGTGCTGATGTAATGATGGGGCACGATCCTGATTGTTCGAACTGGATCAAGGCCTACCGTGAGCCTGCCGCAGAGGGTGCCGAGGGAGCACGCGGTGGG
>JBGCDE010000159.1:0-47684 GCA_045105115.1 Pseudomonadales bacterium
GATGGCAACCCCCGCTTTCGCGGCATCACTTATGGCGTGACGCAGTAATTCGTAACGAAAAATCTGTGGGGTTTGCGCCTGAAAAACACACTGCCTATCCAGGGTTTCAGCAACGTTGCCATCAGAATCTATCTTTTTGAGTGTATCCACTGCCGGCACGCTCAGCACTCCGCCAACTTTGTTACCTTTCAAGGCATCTAACATTGACTGAATATCCTCACTGGCAACACAAGGTCTTGCGGCGTCATGAACCAGCACCCAATCTTCTGAGTGGGCATGATCCTGCAGCGCTGCAAGCCCGGCCAGCACAGAGTCTGAGCGCTCTTTGCCGCCAGCAACTGTTTGAATTTGCGGGTGAGTGGAGATAGCCAATTGAGACCAGTATGGGTCCTTATCTGCCACCGCAACGACTATTCGCACTATTGGACAAGCGCGTAGAATGGCCTGCAAGGAATGCTCTATAACGGTTTTACCCAGTATGGGAAAATACTGCTTCGGTCTATCCTCACCAGGTCTGCCAGAAAAGCGCTGACCGAATCCCGCCGCAGGCACTACTGCCCAGCGACATTGCTCACTCGCCAAAACTCGATCCTTCGAACACGCAGCGGCACATGTCAGAGCTCTGGTTCATCAACAAACAGATAAAACGTTTCACCCTGCTTGATCATGCCCAATTCCTGTCGGGCCCGCTGCTCAATCGCCGATGGATCATTCTTAAGGCTGTAAATTTCTCGCTCCAGGCGGTCATTACGAGCTCTGTGCTCGGCCACACGCTGTTGCTGCTTTTCGATATCGCCGCGCAAAGTATGCACATGGGCCAGACTGCCCTCACCCACCCACAAATTACGCTGCAGCAAGACCAGTATGGTCAGCAGCGCCAGGCTGAACAGTTTATCGATCATAAGACGGGGAGTTAGCCACGGAATTCCGCTAGGCCGCGATAGGCAGCAGCACTGCCCAATTCTGCCTCAATTCTCAGCAGGCGGTTGTACTTTGCTACCCTGTCTGAGCGACATAGAGAACCTGTTTTGATCTGGCCAGCTGCAGTACCCACCGCCAAATCGGCGATTGTACTGTCTTCAGTTTCGCCGGAGCGGTGAGAAATCACCGCTGTAAAGCCTGCCTTTTTGGCCATCTGTATAGCCGCTAAAGTTTCGCTCAAGCTGCCGATCTGATTGAACTTGATCAGGATGGAATTACCGATCTTCTCATCGATACCACGCTTGAGAATACTGGTGTTAGTCACAAACAAATCGTCACCAACCAATTGCACCTTGTCACCAATTTTTCGAGTCAGGGTCGCCCAACCGTCCCAATCGCTTTCGTCCATGCCATCTTCAATAGAAATAATCGGATAGCGCTCGGCCAGATCAGCTAGATAATCTGTAAATCCAGTCGCATCAAAAGCTTTGCCTTCGCCGCTTAAATCGTATTTTCCATCTTTGTAAAATTCAGATGATGCACAATCCAATGCCAAAGTAACGTCTTTGCCCAGCGCGTATCCCGCTTTCTCAACGGATTCGCTGATGGCTTCCAGCGCCGCTTCGTTGGATGGCAGGTTGGGCGCAAAGCCGCCTTCATCACCAACAGCGGTATTCAATCCGCGACTGTTTAAAACCGATTTTAACTCATGGAATATCTCCGCACCGCAGCGCAAAGCTTCAGCGAAGCTGCTAGCACCCACCGGTTGAACCATAAACTCCTGAATATCAACATTATTATCGGCGTGCTCTCCGCCATTAATAATATTCATCATTGGAACCGGCATTGAATACTGACCACTGCTGCCATTGAGATCTGCGATATGCGCATACAAGGGAATACCTCGTGCACTCGCGGCCGCTTTTGAAGCTGCTAGGGACACCGCCAGAATGGCGTTAGCGCCAAAAGTCGCTTTGTTTTCAGTGCCGTCAGCGTCGATCATTACTTGGTCGACTTCTAATTGCTCAACGGCATCTTTGCCAAGCAGCAGAGATTTTATCGGGCCGTTAACATTGGCAACTGCATTGAGTACGCCTTTACCCAAGTAACGTTGCTTGTCGCCATCACGTAATTCCAGCGCTTCACGAGAACCCGTGGACGCGCCGGATGGCGCACACGCCGAACCAATGTGGCCATTGTCCAGCGTGACTTCCGCCATCACTGTGGGGTTGCCACGCGAGTCCAGCACTTCAAAACCCGCTATATTACTGATGTTCGCCATCACATTACCTCATTCAACGTCCAGGCCATTCATTTGTTTGACCAGTGAATCCAATTGTTGCAGCTGCGCCAGAAAAGGCTCCAGCTTATCCAGCGGCAACGCACAAGGACCATCGCATTTTGCTTGCGAAGGATCAGGGTGCGCTTCCAGAAAGAGACCGGCCAAGCCTTGCGACAAACCCGCCTTTGCCAGCTCAAATACTGCGGCCCGTCGGCCATCGGCAGAATCTGCCCTGCCACCGGGCATTTGTAAAGAATGAGTAACATCGAAAATTACCGGGCAGTCCAATTGCTTCATAATTCCAAATCCCAGCATGTCGACGACCAGATTGTTATATCCAAACATGGTGCCACGTTCGCAGAGAATCAGCTCTGAGTTACCAGCCTCTCGACATTTCTGCATAATATGGGCCATTTCCTGTGGCGCCAGAAATTGAGCCTTCTTTATGTTGATCGGCTTACCGGTTTTGGCCATTGCCACAACCAAATCCGTTTGCCGTGACAAAAACGCGGGTAACTGAATAACATCGGCTACTTCGGCAACAGCCTGCGCCTGCTTAACTTCATGCACATCAGTGATAACAGGCACTGAATATTTGGTCTTGATATCGGCGAGAATCTGCAAACCTGCTTCCACACCGGGCCCACGAAATGAGTGCATTGACGATCGATTCGCTTTATCAAACGACGCTTTAAACACATAGGCCAAGCCTAGACGCTTACACACATCGACATAATGGCCTGCAATTTCATCGGCCAAGGCCGCGGATTCAAGCACATTCATGCCACCAAACAGTACCATCGGTTGATCGTTCGCAAGCCGAACACCACTGAACTCTATCGTTTTCACTTTCGTTTTGATTTTGTTGACACTAATTACTTTTCAGCGTGCTCAATGGCCGCTGTAACAAACCCGGTGAACAAGGGATGACCGTCACGAGGCGTAGACTTAAACTCAGGATGAAATTGACAACCTAAAAACCAGGGGTGATCGTCAAGCTCAACCATCTCAACCAAGTCATTTACATTACTCCAGGCGCCTACCTTCAAGCCGGCATCCATGAGTTCGGTCACATAGTTGCTATTCACTTCATAACGATGTCGATGGCGCTCATTCACAGTATCTGATTGGTAGATACTGGCGGCAAGCGACCCGGAATCTACTCGGCAACTTTGCCCACCTAAGCGCATGGTGCCGCCCAGATCAACATTTTCATCTCGGGTTTGTATGCTGCCGTCTTCGTCCTGCCATTCAGAGATAAGTGCTATCACCGGATGCGCCGACGCACGATCAAATTCGGTGCTGTTGGCGCCCTTCAAGCCAGCCACATTGCGGGCAAATTCAATCACCGCCACTTGCATACCGAGGCAAATACCGAGATAGGGTATTTTCTTCTCGCGAGCGTAACGAACAGTCTCAATTTTTCCTTCAACGCCGCGATTACCGAAACCGCCTGGCACTAAAATGCCGTCAGCGTCGCGGAGTATATCCACCCCTTCCTTCTCTACGCGCTCGGAATCAAGGTGTCGTATGTTGACGCGGGTGCCTGTCTGGATGCCGGCGTGACCCAGAGCTTCATTCAGCGAAATATACGCATCGATCAGCTCCATGTATTTGCCAACCATGCAAATTGTTATTTCGTGAGTCGGGTTATCGCGCTTTTCAAGCACAGCATCCCACTCACACAGGTCAGCCGGCGGACAATCAAGCTGCAGTTTTTCAACCACAATATCGTCAAGCTGATGCTTGTGCAGAATTCGTGGAATACTGTAGATCGTCTTCGCATCCCGTAAAGGGATTACGGCACGCTGCTCTACGTTGGTAAACAGCGCAATCTTACGCCGTGAGTCCGCATCAATGTCATGCGCTGAACGGCACAGCAATATATCGGGCTGTAAGCCTATTGAGCGCATTTCCTTAACACTGTGTTGGGTAGGCTTGGTTTTCACCTCACCTGAAGTGGGGATGTAAGGCACGAGAGTCAGATGAATAAACAGCGCACGCTGGTGACCAAGTTCCAAGCCCAATTGGCGGATAGCCTCCAGGAAAGGCTGCGATTCAATATCACCTACTGTACCGCCAATTTCTACTAGCGCCACATCGTGGTCGCCCGCACCCGCGTAGACACGACGTTTAATCTCATCAGTAACATGCGGGATGACCTGAACCGTGCCACCGTCGTAATCGCCACGCCGTTCTTTACGGATAACGCTTTCGTAGACCTTGCCCGTGGTGAAGTTATTCCGCTTGCCCATGGTGGTGCGAATAAAACGCTCGTAATGCCCAAGATCCAGATCGGTTTCTGCACCATCTTCAGTGACAAACACTTCGCCATGCTGGAACGGGCTCATAGTGCCTGGATCAACGTTGATATAGGGATCAAGCTTGAGCATAGTGACTTTGAGGCCACGTGCTTCGAGAATAGCTGCCAAGGATGCTGACGCGATGCCCTTGCCTAAGGAAGACACTACACCGCCGGTTATAAATATGAAACGAGTCACGCTACTTTCTGGCCTCCGCGGCGTTTTTGAGGTCGCCGGTGAATTGAAAAACGGAGTACAGCGCTGAAGTGCTGACCCACACAAGATGGGCGTTCAGCCTACCAGAAAGATGCCTTGGCCTCCAGAGGATTGAGCCTCTGGAGGTGGATTTTCTGCAGGTAATTAATACGGTGCCCGCATCAGGCGAATGTTCTTGATCTCCCAATCATCGGATCGACTGACACAGGTTTCGCCTACCGCTATTAGTTCCTGCTGCACGAACAACAAGGGTGTGCGCTCACGCAGCCAAGGTGGTACACGCTGTTCCTGAAACCACTGCTTCAGATGCTTGCTGTTGCGACCCGTCGCGCGAATAACTTCGCCGCCCTGTCTGAAACCTATTCGGACTGACAGCCCTAAAGGTGGTGGTCGCAACCATTCAACCTGCAGCCGTCCGCTGCCATCGAATGTGGCTTCCAGCAGATTTTGATCCAGATCTGAGCGCTGCCAGACAGTATCAGCTGAAGAACATACCTCAGGCAGCTCACAAAGCAGATAAACACAATTGTCAAACCGCCTGGCTTCACCACCTGTCCAGCTCACTTTCGGCTGGCCATCTGCTCTGGCGGCAATAAGCTCCTGCATGATTGCATTAAACGCATTGCGCGGAAGTGGCGGCACTGAAAATTGCTCGCAGGCGTGCCGCAGAACACCATATGCGCGTGACCGTGAAAGAGTTTGCAGCTCGCCCAGCTGCAAACTGCATCCGAAGCTTTCGCGTTGCAGGCCGCAAGCACTTGCATCAGTATCTGCAAGCACATCCAGTGCTTCAGATGTACCCGCTAACACATCACCGGAATGCGCCCAATTTCGGGCAAACCCAGGCCAACGTGTTTCTAGCAGCGGCATCACATTGTGTCGCAGGTAATTGCGATCAAGCGTCAAGTCATCGTTGCTTTCATCAATAATGTATTCCAATTGATGGGTATTTGCATAGCTAACAAGCTCCGATTTGCTCTGCGCCAATAGCGGTCTCAGCAAGTGGCCCAACCCAATTTCGCGCTGCGCAGGCATACCTGCCAGACCACGCACACCGGCACCACGTAACAAGCGCAATAACATTGTCTCGGCCTGATCATCCTGATGATGGGCCAGCATTAGCACATCGCCTTCTTCAATGACTGATTCAAACGCCTGATAGCGCGCAGCTCTTGCCGCGTCTTCCAATCCCCTGCCGTGATTTTCCGGCACAGCAACCTTGATCACGGTAATCGGTATCTGCAACTGCGCACAAACCCTTTGCGCGTGTTGTTGCCAGGCATCAGCGTGAGGACTCAATTGATGATTGATGTGCACTGCGTGCAGTGGCGGATGCTTGGCGAGTGTTGCTAACTGGTGGAGTAAAACCGTTGAATCCAGCCCGCCACTATAGCCAAGCAACCACCGTTTGTGATGCTGCCAAGCTTCAAGCGCTGATAATAGTGAACTAGTTGCCAATGGCCATTAGGCGATTATAACGACGCTCAAGCAAAGCATCGGGGTCCATTGCACACAACACGTCAAGCTGCTCAGCAATGTGATCGCTGACGCGCTGCGCCATTAGATCTACGTCTCGATGCGCACCACCCAGCGGCTCCTCAATCATCGTATCAACAATACCAAGATCGGTGAGCACGTCCGAGGTAAGCCCCATTGCCTCAGCGGCTTCCGGCGCTTTATCCGAGGTCTTCCAAATAATGTTTGCACAACCTTCCGGTGAAATCACAAAGTAGGTTGAGTACTGCAGCATACAGAGATGATCACCAACACCAATACCCAGCGCCCCACCCGAGCTTCCTTCGCCAATTACAGTGCATAAGATGGGCGTTTTCAAATGGGACATCACTGCGAGATTTCGCGCGATAGCCTCACTGATACCTCGCTCTTCCGAATCAATTCCAGGATAAGCGCCTGGTGTATCAATGAAAGTGAGAACCGGCAATTTGAAACGCTCGGCAAGCTCCATCAAACGCTTGGCTTTGCGATAGCCCTCGGGCTTGGGCATGCCAAAATTGCGCTGAACCTTTTCACTAACACCACGACCTTTCTCTTGACCAATCGCCACTACGGGCTTGCCGTTAAAACGAGCAATACCGCCAATAATTGATTTGTCATCACCGAACTGCCTGTCACCATGCAGCTCATCAAACTCTGTGAACAAACGTGAGAAATAGTCTTTGCTATAAGGTCGCAGCGGATGACGGGCAACTCGAACTATGTCCCAGGGCTTCAGATTGGCATAGATCTTTTCGGTGAGCTTGCCGCTTTTTTCTTTCAGGCGGGCAACTTCATCACCAAGGTTAACGTCTATGTCGTCGTCCTGACTCACCAGACTTAGCTCATCGATCTTAACCTCAAGCTCAGCGATAGGTTGCTCAAAGTCGAGAAAATTAGGATTCATTACCGTGCTACACCGAGAAAACTCATAGGCGCCTAGTGTAACCTACTGTTGGCGCAAACACCCAGACTGCTGACAGAGCCGTGTATTATTTGTGCACCTTTTACACTAGTGTGTATCACCAAATTCAAGCTGAACATTGTCGCTGCCATACTCGGCCCGCAACCTTTGTAAAAAATCATCGCTGGGCGCGACTGACCATTGCGGATCGAAGTTTATCCTGGCCCTGGCAGTTGATGACTGATATTGAACGCTGACCGGAACCGAGCCTTTGTCTGCAGCACTCAATGTGTTGCGCAAAATTGCAACACTGTTGGCCGGCAAACTCGCAGCATCTAAATTGATTCTGACCGCTCTGGCGAAGGTCTGCCGCGCTTGTAACATGGTATCAACGCCTTTAGCGCGCATTTTAAAACCATCCGTGTATTCATCAACGCTCACGACACCTTCTACGCAGATCAAAGCGTCTTTGACCAACAGGTCTCTCACGTTCTGGTAAACGTCGGAAAACACAGACACCTCAATACGAGCCGATTTGTCATCCAGAGTGATAAACGCAATCGTATCGCCTTTTTTGCTGCGCATGGTTCGTTGTGCAATTAACAAGCCTATGACTTTTTGCGCTTTGCCTTCCGGCCGCAGATCAGCAATGCGCACGGTATTGAAGCGCGCAATTTCGGCTTGATACTCATCAATAGGGTGACCACTCAAGTACAATCCAAGAGTTTCTTTCTCGCCCGCCAACACATCTTTCTTGCGCCACGGCTTAGTCGATCGAAAATCTTCGTACACATCCTGTACCTGTTCGTCCATCTCACCAAATAGATCGATCATGCCGGCCACGGCATTGCGCGACTCTTGCTCGGCAGACTTCTGAGCTTTGTCGAGTGACGCCATCAGCACCGCTCTGGATTCGCCCAAGCTATCGAATGCGCCAGCGCGAATCAAAGCTTCTATCGCACGGCGATTCACTTTGCGCGCATCAGTTCTATTACAGAAATCGAAAAGATCGGTAAAGGGTCCAGCTTCTCTGGCCGCAATAATGCTATCCACTGGGCCTTCGCCCAAGCCTTTGATGGCGCCAAGTCCGTAGACAATTTGCTGCTCGTCATCAACCGTAAACGACAGCACAGCAATATTGACATCGGGCATCACCAAATCGAGTCCCATACTGCGGCATTCTTCGATAAGCAGCACAACCTTGTCGGTATTCTGCATATCAGCGGATAAAACCGCTGCCATAAATTCTGATGGATAGTGATGTTTTAACCAGGCCGTTTGATAGGAAACCAGAGCGTAGGCTGCTGAGTGTGATTTGTTAAAACCATAGCCCGCAAACTTTTCCATCAAGTCAAACACGTGAGTGGCAAGTTTGACGTCTATGCCGTTTTGCTCGGCACCTGAACAAAATATTTCTTTCTGGCGGGCCATTTCCTCAGGTTTTTTCTTACCCATTGCGCGGCGCAACATATCCGCCTGGCCGAGAGTGTATTTGGCCATCACCTGGGCAATCTGCATCACCTGTTCCTGATACAGAATTACACCATAGGTGTTCTCAAGTATGGGCTCCAGGCACGGGTGGTCGTATACAACCTTGGCCCGACCATGCTTACGATTGATAAAATCGTCAACCATGCCCGACTGCAGTGGTCCCGGCCTGAAAAGTGCAACCAATGCGACAATGTCTTCAAAGTTACTGGGCAGAAGGCGCTTGATCAAATCTTTCATACCACGCGATTCAAGCTGAAAAACCGCAGTGGTTTGGGCGTTTTGCAGAAGCTGGAATACTTCTGCGTCACCCAATGGAATCGCGTTGATATCGATGGAAAGAGGGCCAGGGTCTTTTTTCCTGTCGATCAGCTTTAACGCCCAATCGATGATGGTTAACGTGCGCAAGCCGAGAAAATCGAATTTAACCAGGCCGACGGATTCAACGTCGTCTTTGTCGAATTGTGTGACCAAACCCGCGCCGTTTTCATCGCAATACAGCGGCGCAAAATCGGTCAGCTCAGTGGGCGCTATGACCACGCCACCCGCGTGCTTTCCAACGTTTCGGGTAACCCCTTCAAGCTGGAACGCCATGTCCATGATTTCAGCCACATCGTCGCTTTCATCAACAAACTCACGCAGGCTTTGCTCTTGCTCCATGGCTTTGCTGAGCGTCATACCTACTTCAAACGGAATCATCTTGGAAAGCTTGTCCGCCAGTCCGTACGGCTTACCCTGCACCCTGGCAACATCGCGAACTACAGCTTTCGCGGCCATGGTACCGAAGGTGATGATTTGGGAAACCGCATCGCGACCATAGCGGTCGGCCACGTACTGAATGACCTCGTCACGGCCATCCATGCAGAAATCGACATCGAAATCAGGCATAGACACACGTTCAGGGTTCAAAAAGCGCTCAAACAGCAAGTCGTATTCCAGAGGATCCAAATCTGTTATCTGCAATGCATACGCCACAATGGAACCCGCACCGGAACCACGACCCGGACCCACCGGTATGCCTTGCTCTTTCGCCCAGCGAATAAAATCCATAACAATTAGAAAGTAGCCAGGAAAACCCATCTGGATAATCACGTCTAACTCAAAATCGAGGCGATCAAAATACGCTTGTCGGCGTGACTCTATCTCAGGGTTCAAGCTCTGCAGCTTTTCCAGCCGCTGCTCTAAACCGCGCTTGCTTTCTTCACTGAAAAATTGCTCCAGCGTACTGCCTTCCGGAATCGGATAATCGGGCAGAAAATACTCGCCTAATTGCAAATCCAGATTACAGCGTTGTGCAATCGCAACCGTGTTTTCTATGGCATCGGGGAGGTCAGAAAACAGCTCTTTCATCTCGGCTTGCGAGCGAAAATACTGCTGTTCGCTGTATATACGTGGCCTACGCGGATCATCCAGAGTGCGCCCTTCATGAATACACACTCTGGACTCATGCGCCTCAAATTGATCAGCACTTATAAAGCGCACATCATTTGTTGCCACAATTGGACAATTCAATTCATCAGCCAGTGTCACTGCGGCCTGTAAATAGGTATCCTCATTTTCTCGATTCGTGCGCTGTACTTCTACATAGAAGCGTTCGGGG
Source organism: Pseudomonadales bacterium (assembly GCA_045105115.1). Lineage (GTDB taxonomy): Bacteria > Pseudomonadota > Gammaproteobacteria > Pseudomonadales > JAUIET01 > JAUIET01. The sequence goes on from JBGCDE010000159.1 coordinate 10,209, forward strand.
AACACAGCCATCCAGTTTGAAAGCCTTTGCCTAGCCTCTTCTGTTCGTCCACCGACGAGTGCACGACCTACATCACCCTCGCGACCACCCGAAAGCGCCAACAAGCCATCACTGTGTTCGCCAAGCCAACTCTCACGAATAGCAATCAGGCCACGCCGTTGTCCTTCCAGATGCGCACGGGAAATCAGTTGGGTCAGGTTCTTATAGCCTACGTCGTCCATGACGACCAAAGTTAGAACGGTCGCAGCCTCTGGCTCCTGAGCCGCTTTTTCGTCCTCAATCACGCTCACATCACAGGCGCAAATCGGTTTTACACCTTCTGCATGGCAGGCGCGTACAAATTTAACCAATGCATACAGGTTGAAACGGTCGCTCAGTGCGACAGCGGGCATAGCGTCAGAGGCTGTGTTTTTCGCCAGCTCTTTGACTCGCACCAATCCGTCGAGCAGGGAAAATTCGGAATGAACCCTAAGGTGTACGAACATAGTTACGTGTGCATCGTTACGTGTGCATTGCTACGTGTTAATGGTTAGGCATTAACACTGAGTAGTCGTTTAACAGGTCCGAAACTTGTTCTGTGTATTGGTGCCGGACCATGCTTAGCCAATTGGGCCAGGTGCAGTTTAGTCGGATAACCCTTATGCCTGTCAAGGCCATACTCAGGATACAAGCGATGTAGGCGCTGCATCTCACGATCACGGCTGACTTTAGCAAGAATACTGGCCGCCGCAATTTCGTCGACCAGGCCGTCGCCACCCACAATAGCCTCCGCAACATAAGGCCAGTTTGGCAATCGATTCCCATCGACCAGCACTTTATCAAAATGCGTATCAAGTGATTCCACAGCTCGATGCATTGCCAACATGGAAGCATGCAATATGTTTATTTGATCAATTTCTTCAACACTTGCTGAACAAACAGACCAAGCCGCCGCGTGCTCTATGATCTGATCAAACAGCTGCTCACGGCGCTTTTCGCTGAGCTTCTTGGAATCATTAAGCCCCGCGATCGGCTTGTCAGGGTTGAGGATTACGGCGCCGGCATACACATCTCCGGCCAGAGGCCCACGACCAGCTTCATCGGTACCCACAATAATATTTGAACCAATACGCATGCTACGACATCAACTCAGCCAACGCTTCCGCGGCCTGCGCACTGGCATCCATTCGAAGCTGGTGGTGAATATCTAGAAAGCGCGCTTGCAGACTGGTTTTGCGAGACTCATCTTCAAGTTCGGCCAACAGTGCCGCACCCAGAACGTCCGCTTGCGCATCTTGCTGAATAAATTCTGGCACAAGCGATTCGCCGGCTAATAAATTGGGCAAGGCAAAAAACTCGGATTTAACCATATGCTTCACAATGGCGTACGTAGCGGCGCTTACTTTATACGCCATCACCATCGGTGTTTTAAGTAGCATGGCCTCTAAGGTGCTGGTACCTGATGCAAGCAAGATTGCATCCGCCGCGCCCATCACTGTTTGCGAACGGCCGTCAAAAACAGTGATCTGTTCGCTCAATGCATGACCCGCCAACATGTCATCCAGCGCTTGGCGTATCACAGCATTTGCGGCCGGCACGAGATAGTGAACATCGGGTCTGCGCTCACTCAGCCACTGCATGCTTTCCAGAAAAACCGGCATCATCCGCGCCGACTCTCCGCGCCTGCTTCCGGGTAGAACGGCAACATAAGTAGTTCCGTCTTTAAGCATTAGCTCGCTTCTGAATGCAGACTTGTCGGGTTGCAACGGTAACTCATCAGCCAGAGGGTGCCCAACAAATCGAACCGGTACATCATGTTGCTCATAGAAAGCAGCTTCGAAGGGAAACAAGGTCAGCATCAAGTCCACTGACTGCTTTATCTTAAACACTCTTTTTTGCCGCCAGGCCCAGACGCTTGGACTTACGTAGTGTGCTGTGCGCACCCCATGCTGATGCAATTCAGCGGCAACGCGCAGGTTAAAATCTGGTGAATCGATACCAACAAACAAATCCGGGGGATTGGCGATACAGTGATCTATGTAGTTACGCTTAATACGAAGCAATTCGGGCAAACGCTTCAAGGGTTCAAACAAACCCATCACTGACAAACGCTCCATATCAACTTGCGACTGCAAACCGCCGGCCGTCATTTTGTTGCCGCCAATGCCTTCGAATTCTAACTCAGGTATTTGCGTTTTCATGGCGCGCATTAGCGATGCGCCAAGAACATCGCCGGATGCTTCACCGGCCAGCAATGCAAGTCTTGTCACCAAGGCACCTTTAGCGGGTAATGCCCCGCTCTGAATTTTCGACAGATTTGAGCAGCGGCTCTAAAGCGGGCTCCGAGGAGGCAAGCTCACGAATTTGTTCGATCGCCTCGTCCAGCTTATGGCCTCGACGATACAGTATTTTATAGGCTTTCTTCAGCACCGAGATAGTCTCACTACTAAAATCGCGACGGCGCAAACCTTCCTGATTAATGGTGCGCACTTCGGCTGGCTGACCATAGACCATCATGTAAGCCGGTATATCTTTTATCACATGCGACGCCATACCCGTATAGGAATGCGCGCCCACAATACAGTACTGGTGAATCAACGAGTAACCGCTAATGATCGCCCAGTCATCTACCCGCACATGACCAGCGAGCGACGCGTTGTTGACCAGAATAGTATTGCTTCCAACCATGCAATCGTGGGCGATATGTACGTAAGCCATAATCAGATTGTTATCACCAATACTGGTTAGTGACTGATCCTGTATGGTGCCGCGATGTATAGTCACACCTTCCCGGATGATATTGTTATCACCGATCTCAAGTCGCGTTGGTTCACCCTTGTACTTTACGTCTGGCGTGTCTTCGCCCACAGTTGAAAACTGGTAGATGGTATTGCCGCTGCCAATTCGAGTTGGCCCCTTCACAACAACATGGGAATGAATTTTACAGCCCGGGCCAATTTCCACGTCTGGCCCTATCAAGGTCCACGGACCTATCTCAACATCATCAGCAATTTTTGCTGTTGGGTCTATCGCTGCGCGTGAGTCTACACCAGACATACGGGTGTCAATCAAGCCGGCCGGTCGGCGCAGAGAATGGTTGCAGACGTCGCCAATTCTCCATCCACGCTAGCGGAACACTCAAATTTCCATATTCCTCGCCGCTTCGACAAAATTTTTGCCTCAAGCGTCAATTGATCACCCGGCACAACCATACGTTTGAAGCGTGCATTGTCGCAGCCAACCAAATAATAAATGGACCCGTCTGTAGGCTTTTTCTCTACCGTTTTAAAGCCGAGTATGCCTGCTACCTGGGCCAAGGCCTCAATAATAAGAACGCCGGGCATTATTGGAGAATCTGGAAAGTGGCCATCGAAATAGGGCTCATTGACGCTCACATTCTTGATCGCAACAATGGATTCGCCAAGAATCAGCGATTCAACACGGTCAACTAACAAAAAAGGATAGCGGTGCGGCAGATATTCCTTAATCTCTTTTATGTCCATCTTCATTGTTTGTCAGCTACCTCTTTTTCTAATGCTGCTACTCGACGAAACAACTGATCCAAACTCTGAAAGCGCACAGCGTTTTTTCGCCAGGTATTGTTGTCTGCCACCGTGGTTCCTGATGAGTACGTTCCCGGTTTGCTTATCGATTTATTCGTTAAGGTCATACCTGTCAGGTGAACGCCGTCGCCAATGACCAAATGACCGGCAATGCGAACACCACCACCCATTGTGCAGTTTGCACCTACTCTGGTGCTGCCCGCGATACCTACGCAGCCAGCGATTGCGGTGTTGTCGCCAATCTCTACGTTATGCGCAATATGTACCTGATTGTCGATAATCACGCCATTGCCAATGATCGTATCGGTTATTGCGCCACGATCAATTGCCGTGCTCGCTCCAATCGACACGTCGCTGCCAATGCGAACCGACCCCAGTTGGTGAATTTTTTGCCAGCCACCTGATGCTGGAGCATAACCAAATCCATCTGAACCGATAACACAGCCGCTGTGCAACTCTACTCGATCACCAATGTGCACATTGTGATACATAGTGACATTGGCTTTTAGCCGACAATCTCGCCCTAAACTGGCACCATCGCCTACTGCACAGCAAGCACCGACGGCACTTCCATCGCCAATGGTTACATTGTTGCCGATCACACTATTGGCTGCGATCGACACGCCTTTTCCCATCTGCACGTTTTCTCCAATCACAGCACTGGGGTGAACCCCTGGCACAGGTGGCGGTGAGTCATTAAACAAGGCAGTGACTTTAGCGTAAGCGAGATACGGATCAGCAACCTGAATGCAATCCACCGGACATTCCTCGGCGAATTCCGGTTTCAGTAGCACAACCCCGGCTTTTGTGTTTTTTAGATGGTCAAGATACCGTGCACCAGACAAAAAGCTGATGTCGGCATTACTCGCACTATTGAGCGGAGCTATACCACTAATATTGGCGTCGTTGTTGCCGCGCAGTTCACCTTCAACTGCGTGGCAAATGTCAGCCAGTGTGACCAATTACTTGCCAGCGCCAGCGTTCAGCTTGTCAGTGACCTTGGACGTAATGTTGTAGCTAGCGTTGGCGTGCATCACCGCTTCGGCTCGCAATATCAAACCAATTTCTTCCGCTTTAACCAACTCTTCGACTATTTTTTGAACTCTTGGCCCAACTTCAACACCTAATTGCTGAATAACGTCGTTTTGCGCAGCTTGAAGCTTCTTAACATTGTGCTCAATATCAGCACGCAAAGTGGTGATTTTCTTCTGAGCTTCAGCTTGCTGAGAGGCAGACATCACAGCGGATTCTTTTTTCAGCTCTTCAACCAGGTCAGCGTATTCCTTACGCAATTTATCGTGTTGTGCCTTGTTATCGAGAAATTCCTTCTCTTCCTGCAGTTTTTGAATGCGCTGTTTGGCCAGTTCTGAGTTTAGAATGGCTTCCTGTGGGCTAAACACGGCGATTTTGCCTGTCTGAGCTTGCGCGTTCAGTGCCACACTGCCAAAAAGCAGGCCGGCCATAATTAGTTGAATCAATCTGTTCACTGTAGTTCTCCGTAGTTGACAGAATCTTGTATTAGAGTGCCCTGGCGGTTCCAGGTTTCTCAACAAACGTTAAATGTTAAAAGCTCCGACCGAGCGAGAATTGAAATACTTCGGTTTCATCTTCCGGTGTGTCATTCAAGGCCTTGGCCAAACTGAAGGTCAGCGGCCCAAAGCCTGATATCCAAGTCAGACCAACCCCTACAGAATACCGCAATTCATCTGCATCTACATCAAAACAGTTGACTTGCGTTGCTCCACACTCAGTGTTAAAGACATTACCAACATCCACGAAAAACGCAGATCGCAGCGAACGTCGGTCTTTAATGAAAGGCAAAGGAAATAGCAATTCCATGCTGCCCTCTATTTGCACGTTGCCACCAAATGGATCTGGATCATCATTAACAAATGCGGGTGCCACAGCCAATTGGTCTAAAAATTGACCAGGGTTGTTTGGATCACTCAAGCGTTCATAGGCAAATCGTTGATCACGCTGGGCAACCGTGGTGATTGGATCACGATTGGTTGGATCAATTTCATCGGTTGCATAGCGCAACGCAGGTGTACTACGCGGCCCCAGCGTGTTGTTTTTGAAGCCCCTGACCGAGCCGAAACCACCCGAGTAGAAATTTTCGAAAAATGGCAGGCCTGCAGTGCCACCATAGCTGTCACCATAAGCTAGTTGCGTTCTGAATCGTAAGGTCCAGTTATTCGTAATGGGCACGAACAATTGTCCATCGTACTGCAACTTGTAATACTCCAAGTCAGAACCGGGAACCGTAAATTCTAAGGACAAGCTTTGCGAAGAACCGCGCGTTGCTAGCAACCCCCTGTTCAACCTGGATTGTCGCCAGGATAAGGTGAATGGAAAATTAGTAAACCGAGTGCCGTTCTCGTCGAGAAAACCCGGGATTGGATCAACCACGGCGCCTTCTATTGCACGCAGGTCATCCACTAACCCAAGCACCGGAGCGGTTACAACCGTATCGAGAATGCCGTTACCGTCGCTGTCTTCAAAGACGCCTCTTTCAATAAAATACCGCGCATTGGGTGAAGCCAGATCCAAGGCCCCTATATTGTCATTAATACGCGGGCTACCAATAATTTCCCGCACCGCAAAATCACCGGTTGTGATCTTGGTGTTATTAACACCCATACTAAAGCCAAGCGACTCGGTCTCACTGATGGGGTATCCGAAGCTCATTGCGCCACCGAACGTATCCGTAGAAAAACGAGAAATATTGATTTCATCCAAATCTGTTTTTCGGTAAAACAGACTGAAGCCGCGGCTGACACCGTCTTCGGTGTAATAAGGATCTGAGTAACTCAGGTTATAACTGGTCTGATAACGGCTGTTGCTGACGCCGATGCCAACGCGTTTGCCAGTACCCAGAAAGTTATTTTGCTGCAAATTTGCGCTGAGCAATAACCCTGCGTCTTGCGCATAACCCAAGCTTGCAGAAATACTACCAGAGGTCTGTTCTTCTACCTCATACTCAACATCAATCAGGTCATCACTGCCTGGCACTTCGGGCGTTTCTACTTTCACTTCCTTGAAGAAACCAAGTCGCTCAAGACGTATTCGCGATTGCTCTATCTTGGCGCGTGCCGCGGGTGCCGATTCCATCTGACGCATTTCGCGTCGTAATACTTCGTCTACCGTTTTTGTATTGCCACGGAAGTTAATTCGTCTGACGTATGTGCGCTTGCCCGGGTCGACGAAAAATTTTATTGCTACCGTATTTTCGTCGTCATCAATTTCCGGAATGCCATTCACTTCGGCAAACGTGTAGCCTTCATCGCCTAATCGGTTGGTGATGAATTCCTCCGTTCGCGTTACTCGAATTTGCGAGAACGTCTGATCTTCGGCAACAATCAGGTATCGCCTCATTTCGTCTTCTTCTAGAATGATATCGCCACCTAGAGTGACCTCATTCACTTTGTACTCTACGCCTTCATTCACGTTCACGGTAATGTAGACCGCGTCTCGATCAGGCGTGATCGCTACCTGCGTCGAGTCGATGGCAAAGCGGATATAGCCCCGATCTTTGTAAAACGATTCCAGCGTTTCCAGGTCTCCAGATAATTTTTCTTTCGAATACTTATCATTGCCACTGATAAACGAAAGCCAACCTGTACTGTTCAGCTCGAACAAGTCAATCAAGTCTTCATCGTTATGAGCGGAATTACCCACAATGTTGATGTGTTTGATTTTTGCAACCGAGCCCTCGTTCACATTGATGCTCACAGCAACCCGGTTGCGCGGTTGTTCAATAACTTCTGAATCAATTTTAGCGTCGTAGCGTCCCTGACTTACATATTGGCGCTGCAATTCCAGCCCCATACCCTCTAGTGTTGAACGTTTAAATACGCGACCAACCGCAAGACCCGCGCCCTTCAGTCCATCCAGCAAGGCATCAGTTTCAATCGCCTTGTTGCCCTCAATTTCGATCTCACTGATTGACGGGCGTTCAAACACCGTCACTACCAGAATATTCTCATCTCGAGAGAATTGAATATCATCAAAGTTACCGGTTTTGAACAGAGTTTTGGCCGCCGACACAAGCATGCCTTGCGATACGCGATCGCCCACACTGACGGGCAAGGCATTAAAAACGCTGCCCGCAGTAATTCTCTGCAAGCCTTCTACCCGAATATCATTAACTGTGAAAGCTTCCATGCCCTGCGCACGCACCTGGCCGCTTAGCAGGCACAAGCCGAGAACAAACAACAGCAGAGTTTTATATTGCATCGTCACCGTAACGCTCTTTACATTCTATTTATTGTCGAGCCAATCAACATCACAATCTCGCGATATCGTTGACCATAACAAGCACAAACACACCAATCAGCACAAATAAGCCTAATTGCTGACCTATAATCTGGACACGCTCTGAAACAGGGCTGCCCTTAAAAATCTCCACTACAAAATACAACAAATGGCCACCATCAAGCATTGGTATTGGCAGCAAGTTCATAATACCCAGACTGATGCTCAACAACGCCAGCAAATTCAACCAACTCAGCCAACCAGCCTCTGCTGAATCATTGGCTACCTGCGCAATAGTAATAGGACCAGCCATATTCTTCGGTGACATTTGACCAAAGAGCATCTTTTTCACGGCATTTACGGTAAGTACCGAGAGTTCCCAGGTGCGCCCAACCCCGGCTTGCAAGGCCTCAAGCGGTGAATAGCGGTATTCGCGAATCATATGCTCAGGCCATTTGCCCATTGAAGGCGCTATACCTACCCGACCGATGTCTACACCTTGTTCATTTTCGACACTCTGCGGAACCACTACCGTGCGCGTGTCCTGGCCATTGCGGCGATAATCCAGATCAATACTGACTTTGGGTCGTGCCTGAATATAAGCGACCAGGGCGCTCCAGCTTTCTATTGCTTGGCCATCTACGCTCAACAACTCATCACCGATACGCAAACCGGCTCGATCACCGGGGCTGTTTTGCTCAACAGCGCTCAAAACAAGCTCAATATCAGGCCGGTACATTTGTAGCCCGAGAGCGCCGAGTACGTCGGGTTCCCCAACACCCTTCAACCAATTATCAAGTTCTATTTCAGATTGATAAACGAGGTCGGAATCGGGATAGCGAACACTGAGCAACAAGGTACCGCTCTCGCCAAGCCGTTTAAACAACTGCAGCTGCAAAGCGTGCCGTGTGGGTGTTTCAGAACCATCCACTTCGACAATTTCCTGCCCTGCTTCCAGACCGGCCTCAGCCGCCATCGATTGGGCTTCCACCCGATCTATCACAGGCGCTAAACCACGTTCGCCGCCAAGGTACACGCCCCACAGCACGAGGATTGCCAGCAGCAAATTGGCAACCGGGCCCGCTGCAACAACAAAGATTCTTGCCCAAACAGATTTGGCGGTAAATTCCTGAGATTCTATATCGGCCAGCGTACAGTCCGCCTGATCAGCAAATTCATCCAGGTCGCAATCGCGTTGATCAAGCATTTTCACATAACCACCCAGCGGTAATGGTGTGATTGCGAACTCGGTGCCCTGCGAGTCATGCCAGGTGTAGAAAGGCTTACCAAAACCGATTGAAAAACGCAGCACTTTTATACCCATCCGCCTGGCTGCCCAAAAGTGGCCATATTCGTGGAATGTGATGAGCACGCCAAAGGTTACGACGAACACCAATATCGTGGTCAGAAAGCTCATTGCTTTTCGTCCTGCAGATATCGGTTTTGTTGGTTCGCTGAATGCATAGTTACCTAAACCTGGGTTGCCACAAGACACTGTTTGGCATGAGCTCGCGCAGCTGTATCTACTTCTAGGACCGCATCAATGCTGCTCAGTTCAACTGAGTTGCCTATGTTCAGGCAATCCTCCACAATTCGCGCGATGTCTGTAAACGCAATTCGCTGCTGCAAAAATGCGTCAACCGCTACCTCATTCGCTGCATTCAATACGCAACTAAACGACCCGCCTGCCAGCGCCGCATCTGTGGCTAATCGCAAACACGGGAATCGTTCAAAATCCGGTTTTTCAAAACTTAGATTCGCCACTTCGATCAAGTTCAATGGTCGCACACCAGCCGACACCCTATCAGGCCAGGCAAGACCATAGGCTATAGGGGTGCGCATATCCGGGTTGCCTAGCTGAGCTAAAACCGAGCCATCATTATACTGAACCATAGAGTGAATCACGCTTTGCGGATGTACTACTATTTCCACATCTTCAACAGCTGTGTTGAACAACCAGGCGGCCTCGATCAGCTCTAGGCCTTTATTCATCATGGTGGCGGAATCAACGGATATTTTAGCGCCCATACTCCAGTTCGGATGTTTGCAGGCTTGCTCTGGCGTAACATCTTGCAGTTGCTCTAACGGCATTTCACGAAATGGGCCGCCAGACCCTGTTAACAATATTCGCTCAACTGTCTTAGCCGCCTGGCCCGCGAGATAATTACTGGGCATGCATTGAAATATCGCATTGTGCTCACTGTCGATTGGTAGCAATTGCGCATTTGATGCCGCCACGGCGTCCATAAACAACTGACCCGACATGACTAAGCTTTCTTTATTCGCCAGCAACACTTTCTTGCCGGCGTTTGCAGCGGCAAGTGAGGAAGCCAAGCCTGCGCCACCAACAATTGCCGCCATTACTGTATCAACCTGATCCAATGCAGCCACTTGCACCAGCGCTTCTTCACCCGCTAAAACCTGTGTTGGCAAGGCAATCGATTTGCATTCGCTGGATAAGGTAGCCGCTGCAGTGGTATCACACATCACAGCGTATTCAGGTCGAAACTCTTTGCACAGAGCTAACATATCGACGACGTTTGCATTGGCGGTGAGCGCAGTCACCTGCCAGCGTTGCGGATGCTGGCGGATCACGTCCAGCGTGTTTTGGCCTATTGAGCCAGTCGCTCCCAACACACAAACAGATTCGCTCATTGAGGCCAGCCTACGCTGAGCAGACATAATGCAAAAATTGGCGCTGCCGCTGTCCATCCGTCCATTCGATCCAACACACCACCATGGCCAGGCAAAATTTGGCCGCTGTCTTTAATACCACAATGGCGTTTTAACATGCTTTCGAGTAAGTCACCCAACACCGAGCTGAGCGAGACAATCAAACTGATTATTAGCCACTGAGTGGCACCCAATGGCACTGCAAGCGTGCTAAAAACGACAACCGCAAGAACCATAGCCGCGCTCATCCCACCGACCAGGCCAGCCCAGGATTTTCCAGGGCTGACTCTCGGTGCCATTTTCTTCACACCCCAGGCTTTGCCGGCGAAATACGCGCCAACATCAGCCGCTGCAACTAAGGCCACCAGATACAACACCAACCATATGTAAGGCCCCAATATCCGCATGTACACAAACGCAAGCAATGCAGGCAACAGCACTAATAAGCCCATCAGCGACCTGATCGCCCAGTGTTGCCACAAATTCGAGCTGCCTGGATAACTCTGCACCCATAGCAACGCAATTGCCCACCATACACCGGCCACCGTAAATACAATTTGCAAAACGTTCGGATCTGGATTGTCAGGCATACCGCTAAGCCAAAGCAGCCCCACCGCGAGCAATCCGTGAACAACAACATAGCCACAGCGCTGCGCTGCGTCTTTAAAGCCCGCCAGCTGCGCCCATTCCCAAGCCGCAATTGAAAACACAGCGATCGCGAGAACAGTAAAGCCAAACTCTGGCAACAACAGAACCGCGCCACCAACAAAGAGCAACAATAGAAGCGCTGTGATTATCCGTTCCTTAAGCATCAGGAAGAACTCTCGGCCGAGACTTGATCACCGGATTTGCCGAAGCGTCGCTGCCGGCTGGAAAAATCATCCAACGCTGCATTGAAGTCATCACGACCAAAATCCGGCCAGTATTGTTCGCAAAAGTACAGCTCTGAGTATGCAAACTGCCACAACAGGAAATTACTGATTCTATGATCACCGCCGGTGCGAATACACAGATCTGGCGTGGGCAAATCGTTAAGCGATATGTGTTTTGCCAATTCATGCTCATCAATCGCATCAACGGCTAATTCACCCGCGTGCACTGCTCGAGCAACACTTTGTGCCGCTTGTGCAATATCCCATTGGCCGCCATAGTCTGCGGCTATGACCAAGGTACGCTCTGTATTTGTCGCTGTTTTTTGTTCCGCGTGATCAATAAGTTTGAGCAACTCCGGACTAAAACGCTGGCGCGATCCAATAACACGCAAACGCACCCCTTTCTCATTGATTTCTTCAACTTCGTTTTGCAGATAGGACTTGAAAAGACGCATCAAGGCATCCACTTCTTTCGAAGGTCGCTGCCAATTTTCACTACTGAACGCAAACAGGGTAAGCACTTCTACACCCTGCTCTTCGCAACATTTCAGGATGGTGCGAATCTGTTCCACACCTGCTTTATGACCACTTGCGCCAGGCAATTTACGCTTTTTGGCCCATCGATTATTGCCATCCATAATGATGGCAACATGGCGCGGTACGACAGTCATCTGAGCAGCAATACGCGCTGTTAGATTTCGCTTAGATCGGCTTCTTTCACTTGTAATAGCGCGTCGATCTCTGCAATTTTTGCGTCGGTTAGTTTTTGCATCGAGTCTTGCGCGCGACGCTCTTCATCTTCACTGATGTCTTTGTCTTTCAGCAGCTCTTTGAAATCGCTCATACCATCGCGACGAATATTGCGTATCGATACGCGGGAGTTTTCTGCCTCGGCCCTGGCCTGCTTTACATATCCTTTGCGCGTCTCCTCCGTAAGAGGCGGCATCGGTATACGTATGACAGTACCGGCCGTAGAAGGGTTTAATCCAAGATCGGATTTCATAATCGCCTTCTCAACTTCGGGCACCATGGACTTTTCCCAAGGTGTCACACTGAGTGTACGCGCATCTTCTATATTGACGTTTGCAACCTGATTGAGCGGTGTATTGTTACCGTAATAATCAACGCTCAGGCCTTCTAGCAAACTAGGGTGGGCACGGCCGGTGCGAATACGATTAAAAGCGGTTTGCAATGCTTCGATGGTTTTACCCATGCGTTGTCCGGCGTCTTCAAGGATATCGTCGATCATCGTGAACTCCCGTTTAGTATTTAGGCAACAGAATCGATAAGAGTGCCTTCGTGAGCACCCATCGCAATGTTAATCAGCGCGCCAGCTTTGTCCATTTTAAACACCCGTAAAGGCATGCCATGGTCCTGGCACAAACAAATTGCAGTTAAATCCATCACTCCGAGTTTCTTTGCAAGAACTTCATCGTAACTCAAATGCTGGTACAAAGTAGCCGAGGGGTCTTTAACCGGGTCTGCTGAATAAACACCTTCTACTTTGGTGGCTTTCAGCACTAACTCAGCTTCAATTTCAATGCCGCGCAGGCAGGCGGCTGAGTCGGTAGTAAAGAATGGGTTGCCTGTTCCGGCCGAGAAAATCACCACGTTTCCCATTTCGAGAAAACGCATGGCATGACGCCTATCGTAGTGGTCAACAACCCCACTCATAGGTATCGCCGACATAATACGACTGGCGATGTTAGCCCGTTCAAGCGCGTCACGCATCGCCAGACCGTTCATAACAGTGGCAAGCATGCCCATGTGGTCTCCCGTGACTCTATCGAGACCGGCTGCACTCAGTGCTGCACCACGAAATAAGTTACCGCCACCGATGACCAAGCCTACCTGCACACCGAGATCAACAAGCTTGCCAATTTCAGCCGCCATTTGATCCAGCACTTTGGGGTCAATCCCAAAGCTTTCATCACCCATTAACGCTTCACCGCTGAGCTTTAGCAGAATGCGCTTGAAACTGGGTGTTGGGCCTGCGTCGATTGCTGACATTGTCTTTCCTTTTAACAGGCCGTTTTACGGTAGCTACTGTCGATGCTTACTGGTTTAGTTGCTCTGCAACCTCGGTGGCAAAATCGACCTGTTTCTTCTCAATGCCCTCACCCACTTCATAGCGAACGAATGACACTATTGTCGCACCACCTTTGCTTGCCAAAGCACCCACTTTCACATCGGGGTCTTTCACAAACGCTTGCTCGCTAAGGCTAATTTCTGCGAGAAATTTGCGGATCCGTCCTTCGACCATTTTCTCAATGATCTCAGCTGGTTTTCCACTGTCTGCCGCCTGTGCGACGAAAATTTCACGTTCTTTTGCAACTACATCAGCTGGAACGTCATCAGGTGATACAAATTGGCTGTTCATTGCCGCGATATGCATCGCGATGTCTTTGGCCAAATCTACATCGCCGCCTTTAAGCTGCACCAAGACACCAATGCGCTTGTTGCCGTGCACATAACTGCCGATCACACCGTCACTGCTGCTCATCTGTTCGATTCGGCGCACCGAAATGTTCTCACCAATCTTTTGAACCAGCGCTTCACGCTTGGTTTCAAGGTCAGCATTCATAAGTGTTTCAACAGTGTCGGCTTTTGCTTCAGCGGCGGCAGCAGAGACTTCATCAACAAACGCGAGGAAGTTATCGTCGCGAGCAACAAAGTCAGTTTCACTGTTTACTTCCAACATGGTCGCGTTTTGAGCGCTTGCATCCACTCGAATCGCAACGACACCGTCAGCTGCAGTACGACCGGCTTTCTTGGCAGCCTTCATACCGCTGCTTTTGCGCATATTTTCAATGGCTGTTTCCATGTCGCCATCTGCTTCAGTCAACGCCTTCTTGCAATCCATCATTGGCAAGCCAGTGCGCTCACGAAGTTCTTTAACCATTGCTGCAGTAACTGCACCCATGACTATTCTCCCAAGTGTTTTGGCCCCAAACGGGGCAATATTAGCGGGTTCGCGGCCCGCAGGCCGCGCCAGAGCCGAGCTTACTGCTCAGCAGCACCTTCTTCTGGTTCGGCACCTTCTACTTCGACAAACTCGTCTTTCGCTTGCCCACCACTGGCGTCTGCCTTGCCTTCTGCAACCGCATCAGCCATCGCAGCCACAAACAGCTTCACCGAGCGTATTGCGTCATCATTGCCTGGAATCACATAGTCGACGCCATCAGGGTCGCTATTAGTGTCGACAACGCCTATTACAGGTATACCAAGCTTATTTGCCTCAGTAATTGCGATGCGCTCATAGTCAACATCGATCACAAATAAGGCATCAGGCAGACCGCCCATATCCTTGATACCGCCAATACTGCGCTCAAGCTTGTCTTTCGCTCGGCTGCGCATCAGCGCTTCTTTCTTGGTCAGCTTATCGAATGTACCGTCTTTCTCTTCAGCTTCCAGCTCTCGATAGCGCTTGATAGAAGCACGTATCGTTTTGTAATTGGTCAACATGCCGCCTAACCAGCGATGACTGACATAAGGCATGCCTACACGCTCTGCCTGCTCTTTAATGACTTTGCTAGCCGCCCGCTTGGTGCCAACAAACAACACTTTGTTGTTGTTTCTGGCCAGTTCGCGAACATGGTCAAGCGCCGAATTAGCAGCGGGAACAGTGTGTTCTAAATTGATAATGTGGATTTTGTTGCGGGCTCCGAAGATGTATTGTTCCATCTTGGGGTTCCAATAGCGGGTCTGGTGGCCAAAATGAACACCTGCCGCCAACATTTCACGCATGGTGATGCCGGACATAATAATTACCTTGTATGGGTTAAGCCTCCACATACCCCATGTTTCCACCCTTGTCAGCTTACGCCGCCGCGGGCACCCAGAATCATGTGCCGGTATGTGTGTGTTTTAGTGGCAGAGATCGAAAAACGACCTGCCTGTTTATCGGCTCTTAAGAACCGGCGCGCTTTATACCATAGCGAGCCGCGAACATAAAGCGAACTCAAGTCGAGAGCGGCAATATTATGGATTTACGAGTATAATAGCGGGTTTAGCCTACCCTTTTGTTAACACGGCGCTTTTAGACACTGTAACTACGATGAATGCACAAGCCAAAACACCTGATGAAATAGAGAAAATGCGGGTTGCTGGCCGCCTGGCCGCCGAAGTACTGGAAATGATTGGTGAGCACGTGGTGGCAGGCGTCTCCACTGGTGAGCTCGACAAACTGTGCCACGATCACATCGTCGACCAGCAGCAGGCCATACCGGCTTGCCTGAACTACAAGGGTTTCCCCAAATCGATCTGCACCTCGGTCAACCAGGTGGTATGCCACGGTATCCCCAGCGACAGCAAAACACTCAAAAATGGCGATATTATCAATATTGATGTCACGGTGATCAAAGATGGTTACCACGGTGACACCAGTAAAATGTTTGTGGTCGGTAAGGCCGCTCCTCATGCAGATCGGCTGATCAACATCACCCAGGAATGCCTCTACAAGGCCATCGAAATTGTTCGTCCTGGAACGCGCCTGGGTGACATAGGCCACGTTATACAGACCTACGCTGAAAGCAATTATTACTCGGTAGTTCGCGAGTATTGCGGTCATGGAATCGGTCTGGTGTTCCACGAGGAACCGCAGGTTTTGCATTACGGCCGCGCCGGTAGCGGGCTAGAGTTAAAAGAAGGCATGACGTTCACCATTGAACCCATGCTCAACGCCGGAAAGCGCCATACCAAGCTTTCCAAGAAAGACGGCTGGACGGTAGAAACAAGAGACGGTCGTTTATCCGCGCAATGGGAACACACCATTGCCGTGACTGCTAGCGGTTGCGAAGTGCTGACCGCCCGCAACGAGGAACCCTTCGCTGGATGAATGCTATCGAGCGAGCGCTGGATAACTGCCGCTCGCTGCATACCTCTCGGAATATTGGCGATTACAAGCAGGCGATAACTACCCATCGGGCCGCCGCTGATCAGGCCTTTCGAAACCACGCTGACGTTAGAGAGCTGATAGCTTGTCGAGCCGATCTGATTGATGCCGTACTGAGCGCCGCCTGGCAGCAATTTGTGCCTGCTGAGCAGCAATATGCTTGTCTGGTAGCCGTAGGCGGCTATGGGCGTGGCGAACTTCACCCCCACTCCGACATCGATATCTTAGTGCTTCTTCAGCGCGCCAATGACATTCCCGACGATTATGACATCAGCGGGTTTATCACTTTCTTATGGGATATAGGCCTCAATGTCGGCCACAGCGTGCGTTCAATTCAGCAATGCCGAAGCGCTGCCAGACAAGACATCACCATCGTCACTAACTTGATGGAGTCACGCCCGATCTGCGGTGAGCGGCGTGTTTTTGAAGCCATGCGCAAACGCGTTGGGCCCGACAAGATTTGGCCCGATCAAGATTTTTTCCGCGCCAAATGGGCTGAACAGCATGACCGACACGAGCAATTCACTAACAAGGAATACAATCTCGAGCCCAATATAAAGAGCTCTCCTGGTGGCCTGCGTGATATCCAAACCATAGGCTGGATTACCAAACGCCATTTCGCGGCAGATGATGTCAGCATGTTGGTGGGGAGTGGCGTGCTCACCGACAGTGAATTCGAGCAATTACGTGCCGGAGAGACCTTTCTGTGGCGCGTACGCTATGGCCTGCACATGCTCAGCGAGCGCCCGGAAGACAGACTTCTTTTCGATCACCAACGCGAACTGGCAGTTATTTTTGGCTACCAGGATGACGATAAAACGCTGGCTGTCGAGAATTTGATGCAGGATTACTATCGCTGGGCCATGACGCTGCACAGTCTTAACGATATGCTCATTCAGTTTTTCGATGATGCGATTATTCGTGCCTGCGAAGCCGAGACTATTCGTGAAATCAATACTCGCTTTCGCGTTCGAAATGGTTATATCGAAGTGTGTAACCAAAGGGTTTTCAAGAAAAAGCCATCCGCATTAATTGAAGTGTTTCAAATTCTCGCGCGACGCGAATCGATTCATGGCGTGCACGCCAATACACAAAGGCTTATTCGCCAAAGCCTGCATCTCATTGACGATGACTTTCGCGCAGATCCAAAAATACAGAAACGATTTATCGACTTACTTCGCTCAAAAAATAAATTGGCTCGCCAGCTAAGACGCATGAATCGCTACGGCGTACTCGGGCGCTATATACCCGAGTTCGGCAGCATCGTCGGCAAAATGCAACATGACTTGTTCCACGTGTATACAGTTGATGCACATACCATGGAATTGATCCGTTTTCTTAGACGCTTTTGGTACGAGGAAGAATCACAATCTTTCCCAGTGGCGGCGCAAATTGTTAAGAAACTACCGAAAGTAGAACTACTTTACATTGCCGCTCTATTTCACGACATCGCCAAAGGGCGTGGTGGAGACCACTCCGAATTAGGAGCGCAAGACGCACGGAAATTTTGTCAGCTATTTCGCTTTAGTGACGAAGATACCCATCTGGTTTCCTGGTTGGTCCAGCAACATTTGTTGATGTCGGCTGTCGCTCAGAGACAAGATTTGCAAGACCCTAAAGTTATCCATAAGTTTGCCAGCGAAGTGGGCAATCAGACCTCACTGGATTATCTCTATGCACTGACAGTGGCGGATATAAATGCCACCAATCCAACACTTTGGAATTCCTGGCGCGCGTCACTAATGCGGCAACTGTACTTCGAAACTAAACGTGTCTTGCGGCGAGGTCTGGACCAGCCAGCCGATCGTCAATCAGCGATTGATCGCACTCAGGAAGCAGCACTTGCCAAATTAGCTACTAAAGGGATAGGCCGCGAAGCTGCCCGAGAAATTTGGGGGCAATCAAACGATGAGTACTTTTTACGTGAACAGGCAAATGATATTGTCTGGCATGTAGAAGCGATTATCGCGCATGGTGATTCCACCAAGCCACTCATTGCAATAAAAGAATCGACAGGTACGCGACTGCAAGATGGTGGAACACAAATATTCATCTATACACGAGATGAGGACCTATTGTTTGCGGTGATTACCACCGCGCTTGAAATGCTTGAGCTGAGCGTACAGGACGCTCGTATTTTTACCTCCAGCCAAGATTTTAGCCTGGATACTTTTGTGGTTTTGGATGAATTTGGGAAAGCCCTTGGTGATGACCCCGAGCGAACCGAACAGATCCGTACAACGCTAGCGGAAATGCTGGACGATGTTGCCAGCTATCCGGATGCGGTGCGGCGCAGAACGCCCAGACAGATGAAACTGTTTGCCATACCAACCATTGTAGAAATTGGTCTGGATGACGATCGCAGCCATACGGTTATTGAAGTTGTCACTGCAGACAGGCCAGGACTACTGTCTGTTTTAGGCCGCATTTTCTCGGAGTTTGGTCTTAAATTGATCTCCGCTAAAATCGCGACCCTTGGCGAGCGTGTGGAAGATATTTTTTATGTCACAGACCAAAACGACCAGGCTGTATTTGATGCAGACCAATGCGAAAAAATAAAGCAAGCAATCAAGAATAAGTTAGACGAAGCCGTGCGTAGCAGCAGCCAATGAAACCCGAAATATCCGATTTGCAGACCTACCCTTTCCAAAAGCTGGCACAACTGAAAGCAAATTCGATTCCGCCGAAAACTCTCAGCGCAATATCACTATCTATTGGCGAACCGCAGCACCCCTCACCTGAATTTGTGCTGAAAATTCTCAGAGACAATGAATCGCGTTATGGCAATTACCCAGCAACCCGTGGACTTCAAGAATTACGCGAAGCCTGTGCACGATGGTTGCAACAACGCTTCTCCCTGCATACAGTCAACCCAGACACTCAGGTATTGCCTTTAGCGGGTACCCGCGAAGGCTTGTTTTCCATTGCGCAATGCTTAATAGATAGCGCCGCTGATTCCCTGGTGATGATGCCCAATCCGTTCTATCAAATTTACGAAGGTGCGGCTTTGCTAGCCGGTGCCCAACCGTTCTTTATGAACGCAAATGCCGAGAATGGTTATTTCGCGGACCTTAATGACATTAGCCCTGCGGAGTGGGAACGCTGTGCATTACTGTATATATGCTCTCCAGGAAATCCAACCGGCGCGGTTTGCTCGATGGAATACTACACCCGGCTAATTGAACTTGCTGAGCGTCACAATTTCGTCATCGTTTCTGATGAGTGTTACTCGGAAATATACTTCGACGAAGCACCCGTAGGTTTGCTTCAGGCCTGTGAATTACTTGGGAACACCGAGTATTCTCGCTGCCTTGTGATGAACAGCTTGTCGAAGCGGTCCAACCTGGCTGGCTTGCGTTCAGGCTTTGTTGCCGGTGATGCAAAGCTCTTGGAAAAGTATCTGCTATACCGAACTTACCACGGCAGTACACTGCCTGTTCCGGTGCAGCTGGCCAGCGCCGCGGCCTGGTCTGACGAGCTACATGTTCGTGAGAACAGGGTTAGTTATTCCCGAAAATTCGAATTGGCGCAGTCGATGTTAACGCCCCATTGGTCCATACCTATGCCCGATGCTGCATTCTTCTTATGGGCGCCGACGCCTATAGATGACCAGGAATTTGCGCGCCGTTTGTTTGAAGCGAGTAACGTTACGGTTTTACCTGGCAGCTATCTTTCGCGAGATACCGAACAGGGCAACCCCGGCGCTAATCATGTGCGAATGGCATTGGTTGCTGATGAAGAACAATGCGCCGAGGCCTTGCGTCGTCTTGCAGGTTTCATGCGCACATTGTAGCGCCAGGTTCTATTGTTGCTTACTCCGTCATTGTTAGTGGCACAGAGGCTTTGGATTGAGTGTCTGTCAGCGAGACTGTGTGAGGGAGGGGCCCCGAACACAAGCCTCCATGGATGGATTCACGGCGTGTCTCGCTGACAGACACTCAATTCAAAGCCGGTCTGGATGCGCAAGTAAGAGCCATCTGTCCCGGAACCCTAACTAACTCCGAAGCGCATCACTAGTCTCGTACCCACAGCGGGATTTTGCTATGCTGCGCCTCCGCCAGAAGAAAGCGAAACAGACACTATGATTACGCTGTACGGAATCAAAAATTGCGATACCGTGAAAAAGGCGCGCCGCTGGCTTGAAGCCAATGGATGCGAGCATCAATTCCATGATTTTCGTGTGGACGGCCTTTCAGCAGAGACGGTTGACTCATGGCTGAAAAAAAGTGACTGGAATACCGTGTTAAATCGACGCAGCACTACCTGGAAACAACTTGATGATGACCAGCGCGACGGCGTGGATGAGACCAATGTGCGTGATTTGCTGGTGGCCAACCCTACGCTGGTCAAGAGACCCGTCACAGTTAACAACGGTTCGATTTTGATCGGCTTTAAAGAAGAAATATTCGCAGACGCATTCCTATAGGCTGCTCTCGAACACAACAAACACAAAACTAGGAGATAACACGGGTGAAGCATTTTTGTTTGGCTATTGGTATAGCTAGCTGCAATTCTAAAGGAGATTTACTGGAAGTTTTTTATCCATCTCCGGTATTTAACCCAGCCGAGAACTTGGTAGCATCAGTGCGTAAGGCACTTGAGCTTGAAGCAGGCAATAAGAGCATGGAACTAAGCAATGCTCAGCTCGACGCTTTAGGCAAGGCACTCTCGAGCGACTGGCCAACCGGTGCTCAGTTAAGTGCTGACATGCTAGAGCTGTCTAACGACAGTAATAAACAAGCCGTAATTTGTGTGCTCGATACAGATGCTGCGCCACAGACCGTGGCAGAAGCGTATTTAAAACTGCATCTATTGTCTCTGAGGCATTGCAAACCACATGGTGTAGACATTAGCGGTGTGTTTGGACTGTTACCGAATAATGCCTGGACAAGCGAAGGTGCAATCGACCCTGCTGAGCTGGAACAACGCCAATGGCAGGCTCGTTTGCGTGGTGAAATGCTAAGCGTTAACTCGGTCGACAAATTTCCAAAAATGACCGATTACGTCGTACCTTCTGGTGTACGCATCGCGCACACTGCACGCGTACGTTTAGGTGCGTACCTGGGTGAAGGCACCACAGTTATGCATGAAGGTTTCGTGAACTTCAATGCCGGCACTGAAGGGCCGGGCATGATTGAAGGTCGAATTTCCGCGGGTGTGTTTGTTGGTAAAGGCAGCGATCTTGGTGGAGGATGTTCCACTATGGGCACTCTGTCGGGTGGTAACAATGTCATCATTTCAGTTGGAGAGGAATGCCTGATCGGCGCGAATGCTGGCCTGGGAATACCTTTAGGTGATCGCTGCACTATAGAGGCGGGTCTGTATGTCACTGGCGGTTCGCTGGTCAGTGTACTTGACGAAAATGGCGAGGTTGCACAAACCTGTAAGGCACGGGAATTGGCTGGCAAGCCAGATCTATTGTTTCGAAGAAATTCGCTCAGCGGAAAAATCGAATGCAAAACCAACCGCAGCGCCATTGAGCTTAATGAAGAACTTCATGCTCATAATTAGAAGCTTGTAAGTATGAGTGATTCAGCCGTATTAGCTCTAAGCAAAGCGCTTATCCAGCGCCCTTCGGTAACTCCTGCTGACGAAGGTTGTCAGGACTTAATGAGTGAACGCTTAGGTCGTGTTGGGTTTCAGTGTGAGTCACTGCGCTTTGAGGATGTCGATAACTTATGGGCTGCGCATGGCAGCAGTGGGCCACTGGTTGTATTTGCCGGCCACACCGACGTTGTGCCAACGGGTCCAGAAGCACAGTGGAGCAGTTCTCCATTTGAACCGCAAGTACGTGACGGTATTCTTTACGGCCGCGGTGCTGCTGATATGAAAGGCAGCTTGGCCGCAATGCTGCTTGCCGCAGAGTCGTTTGTAGCTTCTCCCGCCGCACACTCTATTCGATTAGGATTTCTGATCACCAGCGATGAAGAAGGCCCCGCCACCAACGGCACGGTAAAAGTGATGCAAGCACTGGCAGAACGCGGCGAGCATATTGATTACTGTATTGTCGGCGAACCTTCCAGTACTGAGCGCGTCGGTGATGTGATCAAAAACGGCCGACGTGGCTCGCTTAATGGCCGATTAACCGTGGTTGGCACACAAGGTCATATTGCTTACCCTCATTTGGCTGATAACCCCATTCATGCAGCAATGCCTATGCTGGCCAGGCTTTGTGCAGAACAATGGGATGAGGGTAATGAGTTTTTCCAGCCCAGCAGTTTTCAGATCTCAAATATATCGGCCGGAACCGGTGCCAGCAATGTTATTGCCGGTGAGTTGTTATGTGATTTCAATTTTCGATTTTCGCCGGAGTCTACAGAGAGCGAACTAAAGTCGCGCACCGAGAAATTACTCAGCGAATTCGGTCAAGAATTTCACATCGATTGGACATTGAGTGGCAACCCGTTTATCACCGGACATGGTCGCTTACTCGCCGCCTGTGACAAGGCCATCAGTCGGGTAACCGGGTATGCGCCTACCATCAGCACAGGCGGCGGCACATCCGATGGTCGATTTATCGCCCCGTATGGCGCCGAGTTGGTTGAGCTAGGACCAGTCAATGCAAGCATTCACAAAGTGGATGAACATGTGCGTGTGGCGGATCTGGAAATGCTGGTTAGTTGCTACGAAGAATTATTGAAAGAACTTGCCGCACCTTAACGCCGCCTGAGCACTACAGCCCGAGACTAATTCATTATAAGGAGTCCCCTCATGAGCAAAGACATACTTAACATTGCGTTTATAGGCCTTGGAAACATGGGTGGGCCAATGGCACAGAATTTGGTGGCTGCTGGCCACAGCGTCACAGTATTTGATCTGGTGCCTGCGGCGGTCGCCGCTCTGGTTGAAGCCGGTGCAGCAAGCGCTGACAGCGCACTAGCAGCGAGCAACAATGCAGATTGTATTATCAGCATGCTACCTGCGGGAAAGCATGTTGCTGGCGTATACCTTGGTGATGATGGCTTACTAAACACCTTGGCGCCTGGAACAGTTGTGATCGACTCAAGCACGATCGATGCGGAAACTGCTCGGGAAGTAGGTGCCGCGGCAGTAGAGAAAGGTGTACACATGATCGACGCTCCGGTTTCCGGCGGCGTTGCTGCCGCTCAGGCTGGCACTCTCTCGTTTATGTGCGGCGGTTCCTCTGCGGCTTTTGAGAAAGCCTTACCGGTTCTGCAAGGCATGGGGAAAAATATATTCCATGCGGGTGACGCGGGCGCGGGGCAAGTTGCCAAAATGTGCAATAACATGCTGTTGTCGGTAATTATGATTGGCACGTCTGAGGCTTTACAGCTTGGACTTAAGGGTGGACTGGATCCCAGCACTTTGTCCGACATTATGCAGGCCAGCACCGGGCGCAACTGGACATTGGAATTGTATAACCCCTGCCCTGATGTGATGGACACTGCGCCTTCAAGCAACGATTACAAACCGGGTTTTATGGTTGATTTGATGTGTAAGGATTTGAACCTCGCAATTGGCAATGCTGAGCAAGTTGGTGCTTCCACGCCTTTGGGAAGTATCGCTAAGCAACTCTTTGACGCACATGCTGCTGAGGGAAATGGGCAGAAGGACTTCTCTAGTATTTTTACTACTTTGGAGTAGATTCAAACCCTGGGCTGCCCCGCATAGAAAAGCGAAAACATCATTTCTCCGCTCAGGGGCACATCCATGTGACAGCCTTTCAAAATCAATAACTTACAATCTAAAGTTTCGCAATGGCATAACAATCATAACGAACCAGCTTACCCTTATAGGAAAAACCAGGCTTTGGTCCAGGCAGAGGGTGGGCACGCATAGGGCGCTTTACTACAACGCGATGGCTGGCCGCCTGCAGTGCCGTCTCAAGTAAGAGCGCTTCACCCCGTGCAGGCACGACTGGCAGCAACTCCTTGAGCGCTTGCAATTGCTTGCGGGCGAGGCTGCTTTTTCCGTGCGTTGGAAACATTGGGTCGAGATACACAATGTGTGGACAAATTTGATCAGCAAGCTCGGGCAGCCGTTGCACGGCATCACCTTTACACAGTGTGAGTTTAGGCACCGAGTCGAGCTCTAAGGAGTCCAATGCTAAAGCTTGTTCCAGTAATGCAGCAAGCACTGGCGACTGTTCGACCATCGTCAGCTCGTGCCCTGCGGCGGCCATTAGCAAGGCATCTGTGCCAAGGCCCGCCGTGGCATCCACTATTCGTAGGCTCGATCCGGCCACGCCACCAATCGCTTTGATCAATAGCTCATGCGCCAGTTTTTTCTGGCTGGAGAATCGGTGGCCATTCAAAGACAAATCAGCATGGATGTTTTGGAGGTGTTCTTTGCTTGAGTGCGATAAACACAGTCGATCGCCTGAGAAATGCAGAAACCAATAATCTCCGGGTAACTCAATCGGAACATTCTCCTTGTAGAGGTCTACCAACAGCTCTTCGGCAAGTTGTTGTAGTGGCTGTTCAGCGCCAATAGCAATGATGCGGGTGTCGGTTTCTGGCATAGCCGGTATGATGCGGGAATAACGTTCTTATCGCGAGCTTGTGCTGAATAAAATATTGTCTTCCCCCGGGCTACGCGCTCTTGGCTCTGCTGTAGCGGGTTTCATCGGCTATGGCGCCTGGGCGTGGCTTGCGAACATGAACCATGGTGGTGAAATGGCCTTGCGTGCCGCCTTGACGCAGGGCACCTACAGTTTTGTTATTACACTAATTCTGACGGGTCTGATGGAGTGGCTATTCAGCCGTTTGATCGGCTGGCCAAAACGCAGGCGATTCCTGGGCAGCACAATCCCAGTGTGCCTGCTTCTTTACCTCAGTTCCTACAGCGTGAACTACCTCGCCGGCACGCCTAACATTTTGCTCACAATATTGCCCGGCGCAATACTAAGCACACTTTACGCATTCAGTTATATTGGGGCACTAGCGAAGATTGAGAAAAAGATTGATGAATAAGATCTACAAAGTAATTCGCCGCATGTCTGTCGTTGTCATCGGGCTGGTCATACTAATGAGCGGCAATGCCAGTGCAGATTCAGAAAATGCCAAGCAGCACACACAGTACGATGAGGCCTGGAACGCCTTTATCGACGGTTTGCAAAATGCGCGAAAAACCTTGATTGAACAGCAACAGTTTGCGCCACCCAATCAGGATGATCGCATAAGCGCCGAAGGGTATCGTTACTTACTCGCTCACCTCGAGCGTATGATTGATATGAATTTTCGCATGGATCCGAAGTTTCCGGAGTTTCATGCATCAATGAATATGTTGCGCAAATGGACGATAGAAAACCCTGACACTATGTATCTTAAAGCCCCAATTGATGCCACGGGTTACTACAAAGTGATAGGAAAGACGGCCAACCATGAAGAATGGAGAACATCCGAACGTGGAGTCAGCGGCCCTAAAGCGCCTCGAATGGTGACCTTTCAAACAATCACTAACGTTCCGGGCAATACGGGCGGTCTGCAGGAAATGGCCGATTGCACCAACGCAACGCTGGACTTTCGTAACATCTTTTCACTGCAAGTTGAAGACGATGGCCGTTTCGAGCTATTGATTGGCGCAGAAAAACCAACAGGCTATCAAGGTAATTTTCTGTTATCTCGCAAAGAGATGACCTGCGCAGCTACAGGTGCCAAAACCTTCAGAGACGCGAATTATCTTGCTGTACGCGAAATATTTTCCGACTGGGAAAATGAACAGGCAATGGACATGGAAATTCAACGCCTTGATAGCATTGGCGCAGAACGACCACCAATAGCACCTGTTGATGTTACTCACGCTTTAGAGAAAATGGCGACGGAGATGCCGAATCAAATTCGATTCTGGAATATGCTGCATGAAATACCACTGGAAGTGTATTCAGACAAGAATCAGGATGGTCGCCGAAACATGCCGCTGAACGGCATCAACCCGCCGGCGCTGCCCTTCACAGCAGGAGGTGTTGCGGGCTCAAAGCAGCTGTACGCTGCGAGTTCTTTTCAATTAGCGGTTGATGAGGCTTTGTTGGTTGTGGTTAATGCACCAGCCGAGCCGCACTACATTTCCTTTCAGCTTGGCACGCCCTGGGGTGAAGGGCCAGATCAACAAAATTATGTAAGCAGCCTTACCGGCCATCAAAATCCGATCAGCAGCGATGGTCAGCGCTACTACATCATCTCGGCAACAGACCCCGGGGTTCAGGGCTGGGTCGACACCACCGGTGCAACTCAAGGCACGCATTCAATGCGATTCGTATTTAGAGATCAACCTGTTGATGCGAATATGCCAAAAGCAAAAGCGTCTATTGTGAAGCTCTCCGAGTTGGCAAAACATCTGCCAGCTGATCATCCGAAAGTCAGCGCTGAACAGCGTCAAACAGAAATTGCTATTCGCCAATCACACATTAAGAAGCGTTGGCGCGGGCATTAGACTTATGCGGGCCTTTGCCCGCCGCAGATAACCTCAGTGACTTTTTCGGTGTCCATGTATTCTTTCAGTTCCAGCAGCTTTCCATCACGCATGCGAAACAGAAAATGATAGAACTGATGGTAGTGTTTGCCCGATACATGTTCGCCCACAGCCTCGCACTCGCAAGCTACTGTGTCACCTTCAGCCGTTAATGTTCTGATAGTGTACTCAAGGCCTTTTGGAAACAACTCCAATACGCTGCCGGAAAATTCTCGAATCTCGCTAACACCGCGCGAACCTGAGATAAGCGTTTCACCCATTGTGGTCACTCGACCTTCCGGGTGGTAGCAAGCTGTTAGCGCTTCGGCATCACCACTGGCAATCAATACCAGAAAGTCTCTAACGAATTGCTTATTGGTTTCAATAGACATATCAGTTTACCTTCCTAGCTCAAGGCCGGAATCAGCTTCGAGAATTCTTCAATCATGGGCATTACAATGTCGGGCTTATCCCAATTTTCCATACCAACACCAATATTAACCCTACTTATACCAAGGTCTTGATAGCGCTTCATCAAGTCGGTGCTCAATTCACCCATTGCTACCATGGTAATCTCAACGTCTTCCGGCTTGCGTCCAAATTCGACTACTTTGCTGTGAAAGTCTTTAACGCCCTGCTCCACACTCGGCATTGCAACATCCACTGGCATCCAGCCATCTGCCCACTGCGCAGCATGACGAATTCCCAATGGACCCATAACACCGAGAGTTACCGGTGGCCCACCACTTTGCGCGGGCTTTGGCTCGAACCATACTGGGTCAAAATCAATTAGCTCACCATGAAATTCTGGCTCTGCCTCACTGAACAACACACGTTGCGCGAGCACAAGTTCTTTCAATGCCAGATAGCGACGCTTCCAAGGCAGTGACGTGGCATTCTCAAATTCTTCTTCATTCCATCCCACTCCTGTGCCAATCATCACTCGCCCGCCTGATAAGCGATCGAGAGTGGCTATGGTTTTGGCCTGTGAAAATAATTCCCGTTCCAGCAATAAGGCAATGCCAGTGCCCAGCTTCAGAGTGGTAGTGGCTTCAGCCGCGACCATCAGCGACAAATACGGATCCATCATGCGCTTATAGGGTTCCGGCATATCACCACCGGGCGGATAAGGTGTGTTCTGTGCGCAGGGAATATGACTGTGTTCGCCGTACCACAAAGATTCAAACCCGGCCTGTTCCAAAACACAGGCTAGCTCTGCGGGTGGCGGATCACTGGGATTGTTCATCGAACTAAAACCGAGATGCATACGGCATTCCTCCGGAAAGTGTTATTTGTTTCTAGCGGTTTTCTTTATTCAAACCAGGTTCGAACTAGGGGCTTACACCGACAATGGCCACGGGTTCAGGGTTGAGCGAGGCGCGAGCCGCGCTCATATGTAAGCCTCTCAGCAAATAGTTTCGGCACTCACGAGGATCGATTATTTCGTCGTAAGCCATGGTATCACCGGTCGCCCAGGCACCGCTGCGTTCCGCACGTTTTAGTAATGTAGCGGTGTCTTCATCCACCTTGGCTGCTGAGCCGCCACTTAAGGCCGGTATACCGCCCAATGTGATTCCTGGAAACGCCAGACTTAGCGTTTGTTGATCAAACGGATTCATACCCATCAAAGAGCTGCCGAAGCCAAAAGCTTTTCGAATCGTGACGTGCAATTTAGGTGACTGTAAAGCAGATTGCGCGGCGTACATTCTTGCAGCCGCTCGCAAGGTGCCCGCCTGTTCGGCCGCAGAACCTGACATTACTCCGGGATTGTCTGCAAGGAAAACAACTGGCAAATGGTAGGCATTACACAAGCTAATAAAATGGCTCGCTTTCTCCGCCGCCTCCGCCGTAATGGAACCGGCCATAAAGGTAGGTTGATTGGCAACACAAGCGACCGTATGACCACCTAATCGCAAGAAACTGGTAATTATCGAACGGCCATAGCCTGGCTGAAACTCCAGACATTGTTCCGCATCGTCGGCAAGCAGTGCAATCAGCTTACGCATGTCGTATGCAACACGGTCATCGGCTGGAATCAAATCGAAAATGCTGTCAAGCCGGCGCTCAGCCGTGTTCGGCCCATCCACTTTTGCGACAGTATGCCAGGCGCTGGCGGGCATAAAACCAAGATATTGTCGCGCCAGCTGAAATGCGGCGTCGCAATTTTCGACCCTGTTATGCGCGACCCCACTGCGGCTGGTATGCAAACTTGCCCCACCCAGCTCTTCCTTACTCACCTTCTCACCCAAAGCCGCCTCTACCAATGGTGGCCCTGCTGTAAACATGCAGGCGTCTTCGGTCATAATAATGAAGTCGGTCAGCATGCCAGTGAGTGCGCCGTGCCCTGCCGACGGACCGCTTACAATCGCAATCGATGGCACGCGCCCGGATAACTTTGCCGATAACTGCAAGTCACCTGGAGCATTGGCGCGGCGATCAAGCGCGTTTGTAGTGCGCTCCCCGGAACCCTCCAATATCGTGACAAACGGAATTCGCTCTTGCAACGCCAAACTCGCGAGGCGTAACTTCTTCGCCGCGGTACCGTGTCCAATAGACCCGCCCATAGTGGTGAAGTCTTCACCGGCGATAATGACTTGTTGCCGATTTATCTGACCAATTCCACCCACCAACGCATCGGCCGCAGCTGTTGTCTCACCGTGATAGCTCATACCACCGACCAAGGTGCCGAGCTCAAGAAAACTACCGGGGTCTACAAGCTGGTCGATCATCTGCCGTATGTTGGGCTTTCCAGCGTCAGACCTGCGCTGCAGTTTCACCTCACCGCCCATGGCCCGACCATCAGCCAGGCGTCTTTGATGCTCCGCCAGCAACACCTGCCAGTCTTCTGGAATATTGTCACTCATTGCGTGTCGATGCTGCCTTTGCCACGTACTCTTTTGCCGCGCTTATCGATACTGCCTTTTAGTAAATCAACTGTCTCTGAGTCGGTGGGATAGAAGCTGCCAAGACCGCAGCTAGCGCCACGCATAAACCGCCCACCAAATTCATTTAAAACAGTGACCTGGTCCAAATTGCACAATCGACTAGAACGCGTTTCAAACATTATTGTGTCTCTGCGCGACAAGCCCGGGCAACGAAAGCGTAAGCGATTAACAAATATCTGGTCGCCACGCATATGAAAAATAATTGACTGGTTACTAATCACTTCAGAGCGGTCGAGGCGACGCAAGTTGATGCAGCGCTCACCTGAGTCCTGATCAACAAATTCATCAATGAAATCGCTTTCATTCAGCTCAGGTTCAGTTGCGTCCTGCGCCGTCACGAGACTGGCCGTTAGCAGCAGCGGCAACAAGAATAAGTGTAAGGATACGAGCGATCCTATGTTCTTGTAGAAATTTCGCATACACCCGAAGTGTATCAGCTAACGGGCTTTAACGCATAAGGATGCGCGCAATGATTGCGGTCGAAAAGAGTAAGCCTGAGGTATGGATATCGATACGAAGAGTACAGGTCTTACTAATTAGTAACGCGATTAGCCGCGCTTATCGGCCTTGGGTGGGCACACATAGCTCGCGTAATCCGCTGTAGCAGGTAAAATTAGGGGATTGGTATTCAGGAGAATCTTATCATGGCTAAAGCAGCAGATTACAAACTCGGGCCATCAGTCTACCCACATGGCTGGTTCATCGTTGCCGAAAGCACGGAGCTGAAAGATGGCCCATTAGCGGTCAGGTTCTTTGGCGAGGATTTTGCTTTATACCGCGGCGAATCTGGCAACCCAATTATGCTCGACGCTTATTGTGCTCATATGGGTACCCACATCGCTGCCAGCAAAAGTGCGATGATTGTGCAAACCGGAAAGCAGATAGAGGGTGACTCAATTCGTTGTCCGTATCACGGCTGGCGTTATGGGCCGGATGGAAAGGTAGATGATATTCCGTATCACGAAGGTGCGTGCCCTAAGTCTGCAGCTATCAAGTCTTATGAAGTGCGTGACGTTATGGGCTGCGTCATGATGTGGTTTGATCCAGAGGGTGGTGCGCCTGAGTACGAGCCACCCTTGTTAGCCGAGTGGGATGATCCACAGTGGATTCGTTGGGAGCTGGATCACTTAGGCGAGATCAACCTGCATGGCCAGGAAATATTGGACAACATGGCTGACGCACAGCATCTCGGACCTACCCATGGCGCACCTTGCGAATACTTCGAGAACGATTTCCGTGGGCATTTGTATATACAGCGCCAAGGTGGGTTTCATCACGGCTATGGCAGCATGCTTACCAGTACAACATGGTATACGGGCCCAGGCATATTGCTTTCCAAACAGAATTTTGGCGGCGCACAGAGCTTTGAGTTGATTGCCAACACTCCAATCGATGACGGCGTATCAAAGGTGTGGCATGCCGCCCTCGCACAAGCCGCGAACAACCCGCCAAATGAAGAAGATCACGCGATGGCCAAACAAGTTCAAGCAGGTGCCTTGGAAGCGTTTGCTGCAGACTTCGACGTTTGGAGGCACAAACGTTCAGCGGTGCGAATTATTCAACTACCCAACGACGGTCCTTTCAACAAAGGTCGCAAATGGTACCAGCAGTTTTATGCCAGCCGCGCGGATGTACAAGAGTTCCACGATGACATCAACGGCCTATACCACATCGCAACCTTGGAAAAGCCACCCGCGGACACCACGGCCGAGCTGGAAATAGGCCTGCAGTGGAATAGCTAGTCGCCGGGTTTCGCCTAGCTCTGCACCTTGGCAGCGTGCGTGGTGTTTTCACCTGCTGCCTGCAGCTGCTTACTGACGGTTTCTGTCAGCGGTTCTGCCCGATAGTTGCGATGCCCCGGAACATAGGATGCCACTAAGGGCACTGGCTGCAAGAACATACACACATCGCATAAGTCCGCCTCTTCAGCGGCTTGGCGAACGTGGCTGGATATCGCTTGCGCTGTCTCGGCATCGCGAACGGAGCGAACAATGGCGTACTCCTTGTTGATTTTTGCACCAGCAAGTTCGCAAGCCTCTTCATTCGCTGCAAATCGGGCATGGCTTATCTGCATACCGGAAGCACCTGCTGCCAACATCATTTCGATCAGCAGCTCAACGTCATCGCGATCAACCACGGAACAGACACTGACCATGTCTTTACGATAATTTTGCCGACTGCGTTTAGCGCGAGCTTGCTGTTTGCTGCTCTGCACAGCGCTGTAGGCACTTTGATCACGCCAATGAGTATGGCCTGACAAATTGTCAATGGCTGTGATTATTTGCTGCATGTTCGCTTCATAAGCATGCGCGCTAGAACGACTTGGCAGATTAAACATGCCACGTTCAAGAGGCATCATGAACATATAGCCACGACCAGGTAAATGCATTTCGGCTGCAGTCGCCATAGCTGCGAATACTTCTCTGGAACTATTTTCATCGACCAACACCGTCAATATTTCCTTATCGACTTGTTTAGTGATTCGCAGCCAGCCAAGATGGTCGCGTAAGCCGTGTCCTTCACCATAAAAAACGATTGGGCCATGAGCACCTGAATCAATAGCAGCTTTACTGACAGCGCGGGTTTGATCTCGCTCTACCACGCAGTAAATCACATTCAGATCATCTTTCAATTCAAGCAAGCCTGGATGCGCCTGACCGTCATCGGATAATGCATTTACAGGCCAATCGTGGAAAGCCGAGCCTGCCCATACATCTTCACAAGCGCTGGCAAATACCGCCCCGGCACCCTGTTGATGCAACCTGCCTTTCTCAATAACAATTGCCAGTGCACTGTCCAGTTGTGTTGTTGGAATCAGCAACTGCAGCACTACTTTAGCCGGACTGATGGTAGGCAACATTTGTCGGTACCATTTATCGTGTAGCAAGGTTCCCCTGCCATTCCACATCAGCGCGCTGGTGCCTGGCGACTCAATCAGAGAGGCAATCACCACGTCGGCATACTGCTGCGGTAAAATCGCTGTCAGTTCCGACAATCCTTGTTCTGAATGTGTTTTCATGACACTACCGCCTCAGCCACTGGCTCTTCTTCTGACTCTTCTATAGATAATTCATCGTTTTTGCTGGTAAACAGGCCTACCGCTAACACTGTCATGATAGGACCAACCGAGGCCAACGCCAGAATACCAAAACCGTCGCTCACGCCAGGGATATTGCCGCCGATACCAAGGCCCATTGCTAACACCAGAGGGACTGTTATAGGCCCGGTTGTTACTCCTGCACTGTCCCATCCGAAGTTAACGAAGTCTTCCTTAGAAAACCAGGTCAGCACTAGCACTACTGCATACGGTGGAACCAGCATCCATATCAAAGGCAAGTTGTAGGCAATTTTACAAATACCTGCAGCTATGCCAAAACCAACACCGATAGCAACGCACTGCATGAGCAAGGGTTTTCTGAACGCGCCTACAGTGATTTTCTCCACGGTATCGCCCAGAGCATTTAACGCAGGCTCGGCCAGGGTCGCGCCGTAACCCAGAAAAAAAGCAAACAAGATGGCAAGTAATTTTCCTGCGTGCTCAGATTCAAATATCGGCCCTTCCGCATACTTCATTCCCCATGGCGTAATTTCAGCAAAACTAACCGGTACGTTTCCACCCAGTTGACCGCCCAAGGGCATCAGCCCTAATGCTATGCCGAGACCGAATAAACTCATACCGACAACGGCAAACAGAATACCGACGCGCAGCTCTTCAACCCGGTGCAATGTCTGCTTCAATAAATAGCGCTGTACGAAGAATAGAAACAGGCACAATGGAATAATAGCTCTGATGGCATCCATGACCGCAACCTTGGCCTGTTCTGCAAGTGAGAGTTCGCTGTCCCAATTCTCATCACTAAACGCGTGGAATGAGCGCTCAGATTTCTTGACGATTCGCACTTCAGGGTTTTGCAGTACCAATGCACCATCTACCAGCTCGCTCGTGCTGTTCCCAAAGCTGATTTCGTATTGATCAGGCAGCTCGCCAGTTTGCAGGTAGCGTTGATATTCCGCTTCGCTGACCATCTCTGGCGGTCTACGCAGCAGCTGCTCTGCGCCGCTTGCAGTTGTTTCTTCAACTGAACCACTGTCTATAGAGGAAACCAGATCACCTTGATAGTTCTTACCACCGTAATAATCTTCAGCATTGTAGTGAAACAGAGCCAACAGCAGCACCGCGAGTATCGGAAACAGCGAGGCCAGAGTCACAATTCCAAACCCTGCGTTGTGATCAGACCCTGAATTTACAATACGACAAACTCCAATTCCCAAGGCAAGAACAAGAGGCACTGTTACCGGGCCGGTTGTAACGGCCCCACAATCCCAGGCCAAACCAAGAATGTCATTCAGCAATGGTGTTTGACTGAAGAACATGGACAAACCAAGAAGCAAACTAACAGCAGGTATTGCAAGTAGCTTGAGTGACCAACCATAGAAAAATCGCAGCACTCCAAGCAATACGGCCAAACCAACACCAATGCCAACGGAGCTTACCAATTCACCGGAGAAATCGTTCAGCAAACTGTAGAGCAAGGGTGCGGCTTCAGGCTGAACACCAGCACCGGCCGTTTTCAATACGGCAATTGCCGGTTCTGCAAATGTGGCGCCCAGACCGAGCAAGAAAGCAAAGCCCAGAATAAGCAGCATATTGCCACTGCGCGGCAGTACGACACCTATCGCTTCGCCAAGTGGCATCAAGCCAACTCGTAAGCCTTCCATAAAGAACATCAGTCCGAGCGCAACAACACCAATACCCACGGCGATCATTGCTGAATACACTAGTGGCAAATGCAGTACCAGCAATTGGAAAAGAATGAGATACGCAACAATGAACCAGATGCTTTTCAGCTGGTCAGTGAGGTTACGTTTTGCGTACGGAAGCAATAACCGATATGTGTCGCGCCAGCCTAACGTCAGCCGGTCGGAGTGGGAGTGTGTGCTCATGACCCTGCATTCCTTTGCGGGCTCTTGGCGGAATGCCGTTAGCCCAATTCCTAAAGGGCTTAACGGCAGCGGTTCGTTATTCTTTAATTTTCTGTATAAAATTCAATCTGTTGAGCAACAATGCCTGGCCGTGACGAGGC
This sequence comes from Pseudomonadales bacterium, assembly GCA_045105115.1. Classification (GTDB taxonomy): domain Bacteria; phylum Pseudomonadota; class Gammaproteobacteria; order Pseudomonadales; family JAUIET01; genus JAUIET01. The sequence continues at coordinate 44,883 of JBGCDE010000159.1, forward strand.
AGGAAACGCACGTTTTGTATGTATTCACTGGCTTCCTCACTGACGTCTTGCACTTCGGCCCCAGTGATAAACTGCACTTCTGCATTGCCGACCAGCCTTGCGGCCACATGGAAATCTTCCATTGCGCGCCGCCTTCGCTCAGCGAGCATTCTCTCGGCTTTAGCAAAGTATCGCGCGTAACGTTCCTTGAACATTAGCTCAAGATTTTCTTTTGGTAGACCATTCTCATTTGCGTGTAGCGTAGACACTAATGTTTGAAACTGCTTGCCTATATTAGATACTGCGTCGCGTTCATCCAGCAGCGCCTCACCTTCTAATGCAGTGGCGCTTTCTATATTGTCTATTAATGATCGGGCTTGTTTATCGGCGGCCCGCTGAACCTGAAGCTCTTGCAACTGTTGTTTGCGGTTAGCGACAGTAACACGGGTGGCTTCAGAGAGCTGCTGCTTTAGCTTTGATTTTTCTTCAATTCTCATCACGCCAATAGACTGCCACTGGTTCTTAATTCCAAGCATGGCCTCCAACGACGCCGATGAGCCGGGCTGTCGGCTTAGGCTGGTCATCAACGCTATCAATCGACGCCCTTCTTCGGCGTTGCGATCGTATTGCTGGTTTAACTTCGATTCAATACTCTTATAACTGCTTTCAAACAATCTCTTCACTGGCCTGGTTTGATCTCGCTCTGTGGGCGCATGCGATTGCCATTGCTGCTTCACAACGCCGAGCATAGACTCAAGGCTTTTCCATTCCATGTGGTCCCAGTCAGACTCTGCGTAAAAGTCCCTGAGAGAATTCGCTAATTCAGTGCGCTTGGCCAGGTTATCAGCTAACTTTTTGGCTAACGCAGAAAAATACACTCGACTAGGTTCGTAAGCCTTCTCACCGACAGCGGCAAAGTTGTGATCCAGCTGATTTAAGTAGTCATGATCAGAGTGACTGATGGCTTGCCACTGTTGGCGCAGTGATTGAACACGCTTGGCTCGGACTCTTGGGTCCAATTTCTCGGTCGTAAGCTGCTCCATTGCGGCGAGCAATGTTTCCTTACGGGCATTAAGACTGGGCGTGGCCGAGCCTTTAGTCCTGGGTGTCAACGTTGGTACTAGTTTCGAACCTTGCGCGGCGAGCTTATCGGCCTTAGCCGCCGCCGGCAAGTGAGCGTGCAAGGCTTTAGCCGCTGCAGTGACTGCTTCGGGAACTTCATGCACTCCAAGCAATCGTGCGGCATCAAGCCGCAGCCCCAATTCTTTAACCAGAAACAATTGCCGCTCTGTGCCTGCATCAGCACATTTTAAAAGGTGGTCTTTGAATGAACCGTGTCGCTGCGTCTGGTCAACGTGAAAACGAATAGCGGCACCCAGGCGTAAGAACAACTCTTTATCCGCTTTGTAGGTGGTTCTGCGCTCAGACAGCATTTGCCAATACTTGTCCTGATCATGCAATGTCGCTTGGTATTCGGTCCGCATAGCATCTGAGTAAGCACGTTGACCATAGAGTGCAATCAGCAATTGCTTACGCGCAGCAATCAAATCTTGTACGGACTTAAACGTTTTCGTTTTGGAATGCGTGCTATTGGCAGACTGCTCATGGCTGGGCGATCTTGGCAGCGCTGTTACTTTAATATTGGGCGCTTGCTTTGTTGGCGCGTCTGAGCGTACCGTAAGCAATTTGCGCGCTGAACCTGCGCGCGCCTTGCCTGACTTGGCTTTTCCATTGACTTCGCTGGCACGTCGCAACTGACGTTGTATGGCCGAATCACGCCCGCGCTGCAGCCCCTGCTTTGGGTCGGCTTTGCCCGTACCATGTGATTGCCAAGATTTCATGCGCTTCGCTCCACCAACTCATTGCCAGCGGGTGAAACCCCGAACCGGCTTATTTGATGAGCAATTTACCGATTGCTAGCTGATCAAACAATAAGCAGCAAAAACAATTAGATCAGTGGCGAGAAATAACGCCTTCTATCGGCTGTGAAGCGCCGCTGGTCATGCACAAATGTCAGCCAGGAATTCCAGCATGCAGCGGTTAACAGCAGCTGAGCACTCTAACTGTACCAAGTGCCCCGCGTTGGGAATCATCTCAACGCGCCGCAAATCAGGAAACTGCGCTCGCATCAAGGAAATGGGATCATCACCATGAAAATGCTCCAGGTCCACATCGTATTCGCTGCCAATGAAGTACGCTGGAACAGCGCTTTGCAGGCCTTCAAAGGCCTTGCGCTGCTGCCACTTCAAATCCATGGATCTATACCAGTTCAGACCACCGGTAAATCCAGATCGACTGTAGGCATCTACGTAGTGTTCGAAATCATCTTCAGATAACCACGCCCAGGGCAACGGTGGCGCCTCAGGCAATGCCTGCAAATAGGTGATACCCGGTGGATGCGCCATGACTTGACCGAAATCATAGTCACCACTCAAGGCATAAAATACTTTCTGAAGAAATTCTCGTGGCGCTGCATCCAGGTCAGCATCAGCCGGTCCCACTGGACGGAAGTATTCAATGTGAAGGAAATGCGCTTTAGCCATTTCCGCGTATTCCGTCAGTGGCGGTATGTCTGGGTTATGCGGTGCTGCAGGGTTCTCCAAACCAATAATGGCCGTGACTTTCTCCGGCGCTTGCAAGGCCAGGTCATAGACAGCAAAAGCACCAAAATCCAGACCGGCAAATATTGCTTGCTCACATTCAAGATGCAGCAGCAGGGCAAGCAAGTCAGCCGTTATCGAATCAACGCCGTAGTGCTCTGCACCCTCTGGTGCTTGTGTATTACCCATGCCACGCATGTCAGGTGCCACAACCCTGAAGCCG
>JBGCDE010000160.1:0-28377 GCA_045105115.1 Pseudomonadales bacterium
CCTTCAAAAAGAGGGACCTTTTTGAAGGTCTATAAATTTGTCTCTCAACTCGCATGCCGGATTAAAAACACAAAGCTTCAACCAGGCTTCTCCTCCGGCATCTCCGGCGCCCAAGCCGACCCATTAATATGACTCCCACCATCCACAAATAGAGTATTCCCGGTCACATACTGAGATTCTGCACTAGCCAAAAACAACGCAACTGGCGCAATATCCTCTTCAGGATCACCCATCCGCTGCATGGGCAATGCCGCCTCAATCGCCGTAAACATTTCTGGATTAGCCGCCTTCATGTTATTGAACGCATCTGTAGCAGCCGCGGGACAAATTATGTTGCAGGTTACACCCGTAGCAGCCCATTCACGCGCAGCCGTTCGAGTGATGGCTCGTTGTGCTTCCTTAGCCATGTTGTAGTGTACCGAGTACATGTGCGCATTCACGCCATTGAGCGAACACATGTTAACTACCCGACCGTAACCCTGTGCTTTCATGTGCGGAAAACAGGCTTGCATAGCCCAAAACGAAGACATCGTGCCCACATCAAACGCCGCTTGCATCGCATCATCTTCAACCCACTCAACGCGGGCCAAGCCAATAGTCGAAGACCAGGCATTGTTTACCAGAATATCAATCTTGCCCCATTGCTTAAGCGTTTCTTGCACCATGTTATCAACCTGGTCTTTCTTACCAACATCAGTTTGAACAAAGTGTGCTTCTACGCCCATGGCGCGCAAATTCGCGACCGCTTTTTCGCCGCTCTCTGCATTGTATTCAGCAACAGTTACTTTCGCGCCTTCTTTCGCAAAGCGTGAGGCAACACCGTAGCCTATGCCACCACCGGCGCCGGTAACAATCGCTACCCGATTTTCAAGTCTGCTCATATCGTATCTCTCCTTTATGTGCGAATTTGCTCGCTTAATCAAGCACGCCCATCGGCGGAAGCTTTCGTTCAACCAAGGCATCAAAGCGTGTGCTGAGTTGTTGTTTGTAGCTTGGCTTGGTTGGAATCAAAAATTCACCAGCCTTAATGCCATCTAACACTGGTTGAAAGGCGTCATCAGGCGATGCGCCAACGTCCAGCATCGACTGTAGTGCTTCTGCACAGGCCTTGCCGTCTTCAGTATTGTCCGTGCCAAGCTCCGCAGGTCGCAGATTTGCGGTTTGCGCAATACCTGTATTGAAACTGCTGGGTGTGAGCACGCTGGCGCCAATTTTTGAACCGGTAAGTTCGAGGTCCAGGGCCAAGCATTCTGTAACCGCCATGGCGGTGCATTTTGACACCACGTAAGGGGCAGACATCGGTCCTGCAACGTAGGCAGCAACCGACGCGGTGTTCACCACGTGGCCTTCTGTGTCTTGCGCAATCATGCGTGGTACGAATGAACGTATTGCATGAATGATGCCGTATACGTTGACACCCATGGTCCACTGCCAGTCTTCTATGCTGCGTTCCCAGGTCAGGCCACCCTGAAACACGCCGGCATTGTTAATCAACAGGTCTACCTGGCCAAGTTCCTTAAAGCAAAAGTCGGCCAGTTGCTGCACTGAATCACCGTTGGCAACGTCAACGGTAAAGCTGTGCGCCGTGCCGCTGAGGCTGTCGGCAGTCGCTGCTGCGTTTTCACCATTGATGTCAGCCGCCACTACGCTCATGCCTAATTCGCTGAAGCCTCGTGCCAGAGCCGCCCCTATGCCGCTACCTGCGCCGGTAATCACAGCCACTCTATCGCTAAACTCTTGAAGCATGAAGATTCTCATTCAGTTGGTCAGTGCTCTAGAGTACCGCAGGCACTTACTCACTGGCTTAAATTCTCGAAAGCTTAAGGTCTTTCGCGCTGGAACGATTACCACAAATTTACGTGGCAGCGACCCTGCGGAGGTATATATTTGCTGGGTGACTATTACTCTTCTCAGATTACCGCAGGGCTACCAGACATCACCGGCGTTCATCACTTGGCAAAGTGCTGATTTGTTGGTGCTTGCTTGAGCATTAAACGACACCTGGCGCGCGCTACACTCAAGCTGTTTGGTTGGCGTGCGGAGGGTGAGCGTCCTGAGCCCCGCCAATTTGTGATGATTGCGGCGCCGCATACGTCCAACTGGGATTTCCCGCTGCTGTTATTGTACGCAGCTGCTTTTGATATCAATATGTCCTGGTTGGGTAAGCACCACCTTTTCAAGCCGCCTTTAGGTTGGTTTATGCGCCTGGTCGGAGGTGTGCCGGTTCATCGGCATGAAAACCGTAATCTGGTTGAAGATATGGCGGCAACGTTTAACGACCATGCCGATTTAGCGATTGTTATTCCTGCCGAGGGTACGCGACGACGCAGTGAGTATTGGAAGTCAGGTTTCTACCATGTGGCCCGCACGGCTAATGTGCCAATCGTACCTTCCTATCTAGATTACGGGCAAAAGCGCGGTGGCTTTGGGCCGGCGTTAAACCCAACGGGTGATGTGGCCACCGACATGGACTATTTCAGGGAATTCTATACGCCGATGCGCGGGAAGTTTCCCGATTTCTTTGGGCCTATCAGGTTGCGGGAAGAAACGCCGGACGCGTAGCGCTACTGCCCACAGTGTTTACTGTTCGGTGTTAGAACGGACCGGTGATCGCCAGGGTCAGACCAATATCTTGAATGTTTACGAACAGTGTTTTTCCGTCGGGTGCAAAACAAACGCCAGCCAATTCTGATCGTGATGCGCGGTGGTATGCAAATTGAGTGTAACTGCCGTCCAGCTTGAGTAGATACAAGCCGCAGTTTTCAGAGCGATCTTCACACACTATTAAATCGCCCCATGGGGTAAAGCTCAAGTTATCGGCATTGTGCATTGGGGAATCGGCAGCGGCTTCTACTAATAACTTCAATTCTCCCAAATTGTCGTCGGTGCTTCGATAAAGAAATATTTGACCATTGCGGTCTGCGCCACCTTCGGTGCAGGTAAACGCAATCAGGCCGTCTTGATACCAAATGCCTTCACCACGAACAAATCTGGCCGCCCCCTTTGCTTGGCCACGCAATCGTAGATCATTATCTTCAGTGTCGGCGCCGTCAACGTTGATCCAGCGAACGGCATTCCACTCGCCCACTGCAATGCGTTGGTCTGCGGAGTAGTTCGCTGTGTCAGTTAATTGCTCGTCAACAAAGGCAAGTGCTTGCAGTTGGCCGCCTTGGCTAAGTTTGCCTGGTTCATTGGGAACGCAGCGATACAGTAAGCCGTCGCGCCAGTCTTCGGTTAAGTACACAGTACCTGTTTTGGCATCAATTGCTGCCGCTTCGTGTATGAATCGGCCAAGTGCCGGTAAGGGTAGCGGCTCCTGAATTTCGCCGGCCAAGGGGTCAACCTCAAAAACATAGCCGTGTTGTTTTTCACGGGGTATGTGGCGGGTTCGTTTCAAAGTAGCAGGATCAAAGCACTCTTCGCATGACAACCAAGTACCCCATGGGGTAGGCCCGCCAGCACAATTCAATTCGGTGCCGGCAAGGCTCAAATAGCTTTTGCTGACTTTTCCAGATTTTGGGTCATACAGCAATGTAGTGGTGCCGCCCATACCGGGCATCTCACCGTCTCCATAGTCGTAGAAGAATCTCTTGTCTACTGAAGGCAGTCGCTCAAGATTGGCGCCGAATGCACCCAGCGCGTGTTGCCCTGCCAGGTTTTCATGGTTGCGCACCAGGGCAATTTGCCCGTCTGGGGCTGCAAAAGCAGCCATGCCGTCTGGTCTGGCGGGTGTCAGTAGTCCATCGCTCATGGTGTCACCCGCGCGCGAAATAATCGAGTACTGAAAGCCGGGTGGCAGGTCGAGTATTCCATCAGGATCTGCTTGCAATGCTTGTACTGCTGCGCGGTCGCTAACACTAGCCGCACATCCCGCGGTGAACAAAACTGAGGTATAAACAAACTGCCGGCGTTTCATAAATCGTCAACTGCGGAGGTGAAGCTTGATTGTACCATTCCATATCGATAGCGTTTACACTTCACCGCGCGTGCCAGCCCACCCGCACCAACCTTAACAACAACCCTGAGGAAGCTAATGCAAACCATCAAGCGAGAAGACATACCTGACACCATAGGCAAACAGTGCGAACCGTCCCAATGGTTTACGATGACTCAAGAACGAATTAATCAGTTTGCGGAAACTACTGAAGACCATCAGTTCATTCATGTCGATCCCGAAGCGGCAAAAAATACACCGTTTGGCGGTACCATTGCGCATGGCTTTCTGAGTTTATCCATGCTGTCTCGCATGGCTGAAGAATTTGGTGTGTTTGTAGACGGTGCGTTGATGGGTATCAACTACGGCTTTAACAAAATTCGTTTTCTATCACCTGTACCTGCGGGCGCTAATATTCGTGGTTGCGCCACGATTGCCGATATTGTCGAAAAGTCGAATAATCAAATTCTGATTACGTACGATATGACTGTTGAGATTGAAGGCAGCGACAAGCCGGCACTTGTGGCGCAATGGATGTGTATGTTTCCTATGGGCTAGTGTTTATGTGTGGCAGGAGAGTAATGTGAGCGGGCTACCTTCAGCAAGCGATTATCATCGAACACCTATCCGGGTGTTTAACGCGCTAATTCGCGGGCTCAACAAGATTGGCGTGGCGAACTTCCCGTTGGAGGTGTCAAGCGTGCTTGCAAGCGCGCGCAAGCAAACCGGCTTGCAAGAATTTGGTGACGACTCTTTCCTGCCCAAACTGGATTTGCTGATTAACGCGCTTAATTCCGAGGCGGATCTGAATCCGCTTGGGCGATTAATGCAGCGCCAATCCATTACCAGCATTTTACGTGACCGTCTGTACCTGCATGATTTACTGAGCAAGCACCCTGAGATTCTTGAGCGGAAAATACCTTCACCTGTTGTGATTGTTGGCCTGGCTCGCTCAGGTACTACGCGATTGCATCGTTTAATGGCATCTGACTCGCAATTCCTGCACGTTAAGGCCTGGGAATCTATGAACCCAGTGCCATACCCTGACAGTCTGAAAGTGCGCGACAGTGGTGAGGGTATAGACCCGCGCATTACCGAGATAGAACAGGGTCTTAAAGTGGTGCTGTACATGAGCCCGCAAATCGCGGCGGTGCATCCTTTAGGCGCGCACGAAGTAGAAGAAGAGATCGGTATGATCATGCACGATTTTTCTACTCAAATGTTTGAAGTTCAAGCCAAGATAGAAAGCTTCGCAGAGCATTTGATGACCAATGATCAAACACATGCCTATCAGCATATGCGAACGCTGATGCAGGTCATTTCCTGGTTCAGGAAAGACCCTGAAGACAAGCCCTGGATTATGAAGTCACCACAGCACATGCAGGACCTGGATGCCTTGCTGGCAACATTCCCGGATGCGAAGTTGATCTGCCCGCATCGCGACCCAGTAAAAGTAGTAGGCTCGTCGTGTTCAATGACGTGGAATTCGATTGTTCGAGACAGTGATTCCATAGACCCACATTGGGTTGGCCAGGAGTGGCTTGCGAAAACCCAGCGCATGCTGGTGAAAAACCTGAGTATTCGAGATGGCTTGCCGGCTGCTCAGCAACACGATGTGTTGTACGCCGATATTACGGCCGACTGGGAAGCAAGCTTGCAAGGCATTTATGATTTTTTAGGTATGGAATTTTCAGGTACTGCCAAACAAGGTATGCGAGACTGGTTGGCGAGTAATGCGCAGCACAAACATGGCGCGCACAAATATTCTCTGGAAGACTTTGGCATTAGCAAAGAGCAGGTCGAAGAGAAGTTACAGTTTTATCGACAACGCTTTAATATTCCTTTTGAAACTAAAAACCCGCATATCAAATAGAGACTGCTTGCTTACAAGTTGTAGACAAGACAGTTACTTTATTCGAGATCCATCCTTATTATGACTCAGTCTGATCTTGCCGGTTTGTCTACAGACACACACCAGTTGGTCATTCTGATCCCAGATTTCGCCATCTTCTTCCATCACGCCATTGCTGAGGTGTCGCGTGAGAAAACGACCTTTTAAGGGACCGTCTGCTGGCGTACCGCGAATCTGCACGGTGAGCTCTACCGTAGGCACCCAGTGCTGCATACCAAAAACTGTAAACAGGGGGGGTGGAAAGGCGTCTGCAAACATAAGCAGTGAAAAAAGATCAGGTGTAGCGCCATCACGATGTTGAAGCCAACCACCAAATACACCGGTGTCATCAAGTTGTTCACGACGGAGAGTGGCTTGACCCTCGATCATGCGAATCTCTACTCGCTGGGTAAACTCTCGCTCTTTACTGGCAGTAGGTGCGGGGCAGTCTTCCCAAGCTGGGTAATCTGGTGCCGTAACAGACGACCAACTTTCGCCTTTCAGTGACGCTTGCGTGGTAAACGCGGCGGTTACCAGCATTCGCAAGCTTCCGTTCTGTATCATTCTGCAATGCGCAAAGCTGGTGCCTTTACCGGTACGCAACACTTCTACATCGCAAAATACTTCACCAAGCTCGGTGGGTGCCATATAAAAAGCATTGAGCGTCAGCGGATCTTTATGCGGCAAAGCCTCTGATAAAGCCCTGGCAGCAATGGCAAGAATGTATCCGCCGTTCGGAACCGTGCCAACACGCCAGCCGGGCGCAATTTCTCCACGCCATCGACTATCACTGATTTTTTCTACTTGTGTTTCGTCGCTAAAAAATCCCACTACTTCCTCATTCTAATAACATTTTTTTTCCAGGGCTCGCTCATGATCTGGTTTTCATCACAGTCGTTGAGTTCGCGTCGCCCATGGTAGCACTTTGTGGAAAAAGTAATTAAGTATCGAGCAAATGATGTTTATTAGCTAACGCTATTAGAAATCGCTTGCTGCAACAGAGTCATATCGTTAAAGTCGCCGTTCGGTGATATTCAGCCACATCTGTGTGCAAAGTATTCCGATTAAAAAATGAGCATTAAAAAAACAAATGAGAAAATTTATGAGAACCAAAACGCAACTTCAGGCAGCCGTTCTTGGCGCCACATTGTGCACCGGACTCGGTATGTCAAGTACCGCTTTTGCCGGTAGTTGTAATTACAAGCTGGAAAATTCCAGCAGCCAGTCCGGTACCGCAAGAGTCATTGTAAAACCTAACGGACGATTTAAGGTGAAATTTAAGAATGCTCGCGCTTACACGCTTTACACCGTATGGATCGACCACAAAAATCGAGCCAGTGATCAATTGGCAGCTGATTATCCTTTGGATCAAGGTGCGCTTGAGCGAGGTGTTGCACCTGCTTTTGCAAGCACTACCGGTGTTACCTCCGGTGTTGGTCTCGACGCCAACGCGGTGATTACCAACGCCAATGGCAATGCAACGTTGAACGTGAAGCTGGATTACGACCTGCTTGCCGAAGGTGACAGTCCGGTGGTAAGCGGTGAGCTCACCATGCAGGGAATGAATCGTGTTGGTGGTGCATGGCTAAGAGAATACCCGCAGCCTGTTGATGTAATGCCCAGTGTGCAAACACCAAGTGTTGCGGATATTACGGTAGCAAGTTTGCCAAGAAGCACGCCGCAAGGTGTAACAGTCGTACGCCATGATGATTTTATTTCACATGGTCATACCCCAGGTGTGGGCAACGTAGATCACTTCTCAGCGTTTAAAGGCGATTTTCCGGCAAGTTGTTTGCCTTAAGGTCTTATCAGAGCCTCGGTTCGCCGAGGCTCATTCTTCATTCGTCTAAGTAACTACTTACTGCAGCTTCTCAAGCAATTCTTTACGGTAGGGCTGCAAGCTTTCAGTATCACCCGACTGCACTTTCGACGCCCAATCCGGATTGGCTATCATCGCTCTGCCAACCGCAACCAAATCGAATTCTTTTGCGCCTAAACGTTCAATCAAGCGTTCCAGACTGGCCGGCTCTGCATCACGAAAAGCGGCTTCGCCCGGCAGAGGCACGAAGTCAGCGTCTAAGCCAACGCTGCCCACAGTAATGGCTGGTTTGCCGGTAATTTTCTGCGTCCAGCCTGCCAGGTTCAGATCGCTGCCATCAAATTCGGGTTCCCAAAAGCGGCGCTGCGAGCAATGAAACGAATCAATGCCAGCTTCACTCAGCGGTAAAAGAAATTCTTCTAAAGCTTGCGGTGTATGCGCAAGCTTGGCCGTGAAGTCTTGCGACTTCCACTGTGACCAGCGCAGCAACACCGGAAAGTCTTTGCTTACCTGTGCACGAACCGCGGCGACAATCTCCAACGCAAACCGTAAGCGATTTTCAGCGCTACCACCGTACTCATCGCTGCGCTGATTAGTGCCTTCCCAAAAGAATTGATCAATGATGTAGCCATGCGCGCCGTGCAGTTCAACGGCATCAAAACCTAGCCGTTCGGCGTCTCTGGCGCCCTCTGCATAGGCGTTAATCACATCTTGAATGTCGGCTTTGCTCATTTCATATCGATTGACTTTGCCCGGTACGTTCATGCCTGAGGGTGTGAAGCTCGGTGTGTCCACTTCTGGCGCGGTACCCGGCTTTCGCATTCCGCCGCAATGCCACAATTGCGGGGCTATCTTGCCACCTGCGGCATGCACGGCTTCGGCCACTTTCTTCCACCCGGCCAGTCTTTCTTCGCCATGAAAATACGGCACATCGTGGTAGCCGTTGGCACCAATATGATTAATACACGTGCCCTCAGTTAAAATCAGGCCGGCACCACCTTCTGCGCGGCGGCGATAGTAGTCCACCACTTGCTCGCCAGGAATATTATTCGGTGACATATTGCGCGTCATTGGCGCCATTACTATGCGGTTTTTAAGCTCAAGTGAACCTAGCTGTACAGGCTCAAACAAAATGTTGTTGTTGGTCATATCGATCTTGTTCCAGGCATTTTTTTAACCCTCAGATGGGTGGCCGGCTACCTTAGACCAAGTACTACGGAATGTACATGCAGCGACCAAAGCGCAGGCGCTAGAATGGCAGCCTACAAAAATATCAGGGTTTAGCGATGGGTGATTATGCAGTGTCTGGTGGCGCCAGTGGCATTGGTGCGGCGGTAGTTGCACAATTGCGTGAGCAAGGTCATTCGGTGATAGTCATTGATTTGCACAATGCTGATATCAATGTGGATCTGTCAACGGCTCAAGGCGCAGAACAAGCCGCGACAGCTGTTCGTCAACAACTGCCTGATGGTCTTGATGGCTTGATCCCCTGTGCCGGTGTGTCGGGCGTACATCCGCCTGAGCGAGTAGGGCAGATAAACTACTTTGGAGCGGTTGGCCTTGTCAGTGCGTTGCGAGCCGATCTTGCACGCAAACACGGCACAGTGGTGCTGATTTCGTCCATCACGTCCTCAATGCCTTCTGACGATGGTGTGGTAGAGGCCATGCTGGCCGATAACGCGAGCAAAACAGAAGAATTGATCAAATCGGGCAGCGGTGACCAGGCTTATGCCGCCAGTAAACGCGCAGTGACGTGTTGGATGCGTCGCGAATGTGCGGCTTATCTCGCTGAGGGCGTGCGTATTAATGCTGTCGCACCTGGGTATATCGATACGCCGCTAAATGATCAAATTCGAGAATCTGAGGCCGGCAATGAGATTCTGGATCAGTTCGTTAGCAGTATTCCTATGGGTCGTCCCGGCAAACCCGATGATATTGCCAATGTAATTAGTTTTTTACTCAGCGAAAAGTCATCCTTTATGGCCGGTGCCAACGTATTTGTTGATGGCGGGCACGACGCGCTGTTTCGCCAAAGCCAATTCTGAGACCGAGAAATACTATGAAATTCGCATTCCATCCTACGATGTGCCCAACCGAGCAGTACTTGCCACTCTGCAAAGCCGCTGAGGAACTGGGTTTTGACACCTTTACGTTCCCAGACAGTATCTGTTACCCAAAAGAAGGGTCGAATGTGTACCCCTATAACAGTGATGGCACGCGCGAATTTTTAGACGGTGTGCCATTCCTTGAGCCGTTTGTGGCCATTCCCTATCTGGCCGCACATTGCCCCAAAATCCGATTTTCAACATCCGTGGTAAAACTGGCTATCCGGCAACCCGCTGTTGTGGCAAAGCAGCTTTCCAGCATGGCGGCATTAATTGGTGACCGCTTTGATTTCGGCATTGGCATCAGCCCTTGGCCTGAAGATTTCGAGGCAACACAAATTGCCTGGGAAAAGCGCGGCAAACGCATGGACGAGATGATGGAAATCATCAACGGTCTTATGAGCGGTGAGTACTTTGGCTATGAAGGCGAAATATTTCAGATGGCGCCGATCAAGTTGACGCCAACACCGGATTTTCATGTGCCATTGATTGTTGGTGGCCATGCAAACCCTGCGTTACGACGTGCAGCGCGTCTGGGCGACGGTTGGATAGCAGCCGGCGGTAAAGTAGCCGACTACGAAGTCATGATCGAAAAACTGAATGGCTACCTGGACGACTACGGGCGTGATCGCGGCAGCTTTCAGATTCAAGCCATGTCGCACGATTCATTTTCGGTAGACGGTTTAACCCGGCTTGCCGCGCTTGGCGTCACCGAAGTGATTGTTGCTTTCCGCGATGTGTATTCAAGCGAGCCAGATACGAAATCGGTGGAAGAAAAAGTCGGCGAACTGCAGTGGTATGCCGATAACTTGATAAAGCCTTACCGGCAGTCACTGGCCAGTTAATGGACTCGTTTACGCCAGCCGACGGGCGCGACAACAGTGCGCGTCTGAATCCAGATTACGGAGACGGTGTATTCCGTCGTCGAATTCGCTTAACGGCCACTGGCAACACAGTGGTCGGCGAACTGGAAGATTGCGCACATGGCTTCCGTTGTCGCCTTGAGCATGATGGGAAAGTCATCACTGACATAGTCGGTGAGTCACTGCGCACACCTTATGACATTTGCGCAGGCGCGACCGAACCCATAAAGCAGTTTATTGGCCAGCCTATTGATATCTCTCCGGTTGTTTTGAATCAAGAAGTGAATGCACGTTCTAACTGCACGCACCTGTATGACTTGAGCGCGCTCGCGCTTGAGTTTTGTTATCTGTCGTCAAGTCAGGGCGTAAGCGAGCGCGTTATTGATGTGCTGATACCCGATGAAAAAGAGCAGGCAGTAACGGCGCGAGTATTGGTTGATGGTGACGAAGTATTGTCATGGCAGTTGCAGTCTTGGCAAATTACCGGGCCCGAATCGATTGCTGGAAAAGCAATGTACCGCGGTTTTGCTGCCTGGGTGAACGAAATGTTCAGCGGCATACAAAACACCGCCGCATTCATTTTGCAAAAAAGCTATCTTGTGTGCGAAGCACGGCGCTACGACATCGATGCCTTGGTTGGCGAAACGGCCGTAACCGACAAATCAATGGTGGGCATTTGCTACACCTATTCACAGCAACACATGGGGAAGGGCAAACGTCTGAAAGGTACCATGCGTGACTTCACAGACTGCGAAGAGCAATTGTTGCAGTTTCGCTAGCAGCACAGTGGTGGCACACTGGGCGCTGTTAAGGCTCTAGTTGACGGCAAACCCCACTGATGACAACCCTCAATGAAACACATGCGCCCGAGCTGCGCAGTTGGCTTGCGGCAGCCAATAGTGACAAAACCGATTTTCCAATTCAAAACTTACCGTTTTCTTCGTTTCGTGAGAAAGGTTCAACACAAAACTTTCGCTGTGGAATCGCGATAGGAGATCAGATTGTTGACCTAGCGGCACTTGCGCAAAAGGGCTTGTTTGATGGTCTCGCCCAGCAAGCACTCGATGCGTGTAGCCTGGCGCAACTGAATACTATCATGGCCATGGGCGCGCCCGCGTGGGCAGCACTGCGGCTGAGTATCTCTCGCGTACTGCGTGAAGGTGCGGCCGAGCAAGGCTCAGTACAACAGTGTTTGCTACCGCAAAAACTGGCTGAATTTCAACTACCCTGTCAGGTCGGCGACTTCACTGATTTTTACAGTTCCGTACATCACGCGTGCGCTGTTGGTGCTCTGTTCAGGCCAGATAAGCCATTGCTTCCCAACTACAAATGGGTGCCCATTGCCTATCATGGCCGTTCTTCGAGTATCAACGTGTCGGGTCATTCCTTTCATCGCCCTAAAGGCCAATTGAAGTCGCCAGATACAGAATCGCCCACGCTGCAGCCCACTCAACGACTAGATCATGAGCTGGAACTGGCCATCTATATAGGAACCGGTAACCAGCAAGGCAGTGCGATTGATATTGAAAGTGCCGAGCAGCACGTATTCGGTGTAGGCCTTCTTAATGACTGGTCAGCCAGAGATATTCAAGCCTGGGAATATCAGCCACTGGGGCCGTTTCTGGCAAAAAATTTCGCATCTACAGTGTCGCCATGGATTGTCACTCTGGAAGCCCTGGCACCATTTAGAACAGCATTTAAAAGACCAGCAACAGACCCGCAGCCTTTGCCCTATTTAAGCAGCGAATCAAACAATGCGCGCGGCGGTATTGATATCTCGGTTCAGGCGGAACTGCAAACCAGCACAATGCGCAGCGAATCACTAACGCCAGACGTCATCTCAACCACAAGCTTTAAACACAACTATTGGACCATGGCGCAACTAGTGGCGCACCACACCGTTAATGGCTGTAACTTGAGAACAGGCGATATACTTGGCACCGGTACACAATCAGGACCTGTAGCTGAACAGGCTGGCTCTTTGTTGGAACTTAGCAATGGTGGCGCCAACTCGATTGCATTATCCAGCGGCGAACAGAGAACATTCATAGAAGACGGCGACAGAGTAATTTTGAGTGCTTGGTGCGAAGCAGAAGGTGCGGCGCGTATTGGCTTCGGTCTAGCTGAAAGCACTGTAAAGCCCGCTCTATAAATAAGTGTAAGTGTTATGTCAGGCCCAGGAGATATCTTGAAAATTGATCGAATACACCACGTGGCTTATCGCTGCAAAGACGCCAAAGAAACCGTAGAGTGGTACTTAGAAAACCTCAATATGGATTTTATATTGGCCATAGCTGAAGACCAGGTGCCATCTACCAAAGCGCCGGACCCATATATGCATGTGTTTCTGGATGCAGGTAATGACAATGTGCTCGCTTTCTTCGAGCTGCCTACGCAGCCGGAAATGGGACGAGATGAAAATACGCCAGACTGGGTGCAGCATATTGCGTTCAGAGTAAAAAGCATGGAAGAGCTATTGCAATTCAAACAGCAGCTTGAGAGTAATGGTGTGGAAGTGCTCGGCGTAACCGACCACTCGGTGTTTCACTCTATCTACTTCTTCGACCCGAATGGTCACAGACTTGAGTTGGCAGCTCCTGATCCAGAGGAGCGAGAAAAAATCGCACGGCTAGACGCGGTTAAATGGGACATGCTTGAAGAGTGGTCGAAAACCAAGCGTGCGCCCAAGCACGCTGCCTGGTTGCATGAAGAAGAGTTTCGAGCGCTGGACTAGACCCTCTGCCTGGTTAGTATTCTACGCAATAGCTATTTAATTATTGTCTTTTATTTACCAGGTCAGCATTCCAGAAAGCGTCGTAATCCATTACCATCATGGACCAATCAATACGAACAGGAATTCTCATGGAATACGTAGCACTGGTCAGTATTCTTATTTTAATGCAGTTATTCTACTTAATGGGCCGAGTAGGGGCTGCGCGTGTCAAATACGAAATTGATGCTCCCGCGGTTACCGGCAATGAAATATTCGAGCGCACCTATCGTGTTCATCAGAATACGCTTGAGCAATTGATGATTTTTTTGCCGGGTATGTGGTTGTGCGCAATGTACGCAAACCCGATGGTGGCTGCGGGTGCTGGTGTGGTGTTTATTATTGGTCGCTTTGTGTATTCCGCAAAATACGTTGCCGACCCTGCATCACGCGGTATTGGTATGGGCATTGGTTTTCTCGCCAGTGTAGTCGTAGTACTTGGTGCGCTATGGGGTGTTGTTACTTCGCTGATGTAGAGGCTTGCTGATCAGCGAGTGCTCGCTTTTTAGCAAGACCCATTGTGTGGTCAAGAAGCTCTTGGCCACCAATCGCGCCATGGCCGGGCACAACAAACTGAGATGCTGAGTACTTGTCTTTTACACGTAACACAGATTGCGCCCAATCCGGCACAGAACCGTCCGCTGTGTTTCCCATGCTTTGGCTGTTAGCAGCTCTTATCAAACATCCGCCAAATAGAATGCGCGATTCCGGTAGCCATATAACGATGTTGTCAGCACTGTGCCCGGCACCTGGGTAGTACGCTTCAAGCTTACCGCCAGCTAGTAAGTAGGGTGTTTCCGAAAACTCCTTCTGCGCCGTTGGGGAACTGCGCGCCGCGAGCAATTCATTGGTGTGCGTCGAGGCATATGTATCAACGCCAAGCTTATTAAGATAGGAAATTCCTGAGCTTCTATCGTCATGAAAATGGGTAGAAATACTTGCACGCGGTCTTAAGCCAGCTTCTTCTAGCCAATCTACAAGGCGAACGGTGTCTTCTTTCAGCCAGGGCGTATCAACTATGATCGCGTCATTGCCATTGAGCACTATCAGTCCGTTAGATGGGTAGTGACCAAAGCCTTCCAGCCACTTGTACGAGGTATGCAGGTAAACATCTTTAGCAATGGGCTTGATTTCAAGCGCGCCTTCTTGATGTTCTATAGCGACGCATGCCTGCAGAAAAACAGCCAAAAGAACGACAATAAGCTTCATGCGGTCATTAGCTCAGTGGTTTGCGCATTACAGCTGCGCTGGATGGGCACAAGCTGGAGAATTCACTACTGGCGCGAATACCGTCAGATACTTCCGCCCGGTCAATAAGACGGTAGCCTTTGCGAGCAAAATAATCTTCAGCAGTGGTCGTTAGTAGATATAGATTGCGCACTCCCAGTTCACAGGCAAGACTTTCAATCGCATTGACTAATATTGTTCCACAACCTGTTTTTCTGGAATTCTCATTAACCACCAACGAGCGCAATAGGGCATCGTCTCCGTAAAGCTCTAGGCCAATAACGCCATCAGGAGACGCCGCGTTGCCATAGCATAAGAAGTGGGCCATGCTTTCTTCGGTGAGATCGCTGTCAGGTAAATCATTTTTTATCAGTAAACGATTTACTGCAGCAAGCTCAGGTTGCTTTAATCCTAAGTGCGCGTCTTTGTGATTGCCTGGAAATTCCATAATCGTCAGCTTTCTCCAATGTCGGTTTCCGTAAGACTGCTTCAGTAGCACGCTAGTTGGGCGGTTCTGCGTTCAAAATATGCTTCGAGCCGTGGTGCTTTGGCAGTCCATCGTCATGATGGTGCCACGGCAAAGCATCTTTCAAAAAAACGTGCTCTGTGGGCGGAAGTAATTCAGGCTGGTCAAAGCTACTGATGTGAATGCCCATCCAGGGGCCATTTGAATTTGCTTCCCAGGTGAGAGAAGCGCCGCAATCGCGACAGTACCCACGAAAACGTTCGGGTGAAGATTCGTATAGGGTACGCTCGCCGGCCGTCCAGCGCACATCAGTGGGGGTAACGGTAACCAACACAGTGACCGGTGCCCCCGTGTGTTTTCTGCAGCCATCACAATGGCAATACACAACCCAGGGGTCATCTCTGAGTAATTCGTACCGTACTGCACCGCACATGCAGCCCCCTGTTTGATTTTGCATACGCCAGTAACTCCATACTTAGATGGTCAGTTGTAGTTATGCGCCAACACGCGATCAGGTTTCAAAACAACCATGGTGCTGCTGCCGGTGCCGCCCTCTGCATCAAGATACTCTTGAGTTTCTGCGTCGCTATCGTAATAACGACGTACAATTTTCCAGGCTATGTCTTTAATCCAAGGTTCAGCATCTCGGTCTGAGTGCAGTTCAACCGGCCCGCTGAATATCACTGCGCGCGCATCCGGACTGTCGCCGCTTACGCACAAAGTAGCGCGTGGGTCGCGCACCAGGTTTCTACACTTAGCACTTTTCTCAAATACGCTGACATAAATGCAATCATCCTGGTAGAGATACCACACGGGCGACATCTGCGGAGGGCCGTCGCGCCTGTTGGTGGCGAACATGCCAAATCTGGGTTCACTGACCAGGGCGTTAATTTCATTCTGGTCCATGTCTACGTGCGATACAGTCATAGTGTTTTCTCCGCCGTCATATTTCGTGAAAGACTAAACATTACGGCATGCGCTCACGATAGTCCCAGGTGAACAGCCTCTGAGGCTTAATGCTCAGAATTAATTCTTCCTCTTTGCGCCCTAGCAACCACTGCGCAAATGAAGAGCTGGTGTCGCCCACATAACGAGCCAATAGGTCTTCAAGTAAAGGGCTGTCACCAAGCTTTTCAATGGAGACCAGTCCCTGGCCCCTCACTCCATAATACGGTGGTTCATTGGGAGACACTTCAAAACCAACCCGGTTGTTTTGCTTAAGTATTTTGGCTACCTTGGAATTCTGATGTGTCACACAAAGCAAATGGCCTGCATCAAAGCGAAACCACATCGACGCCACGCGTGGAAAACCATCACTGGCAATGCATGAAAGCCGCAAGGGCAAGGTGCACTCATCAAGAAAGGTATCGGTGGTAGCCTGCGACCAAGGGCCAGATAATTCAACGGGCAAGAGGGTGCTCCTTTTAATGGTATGTCGGTGCTGTAACGCGTTTGCTATTACTCGCGGGAGTATCCACAATACCGCAATGCAGTGCAATCCGTGCAACGTGGCCACACTTATTTACAGTGAATTCTATGATTAATTCCAGTTCAATTATCATACTTGACCGAAACCCTGCAGGTTTTGGCGACAACCCCGACGAGCTTGATCCCACTATTTTTGCGTCTGAGCTTCCCACCCAGCACAGTCACGCATTTTTTGAGGATGACACTCTGGGTTTGTATGTCGGGCTTTGGGATACCAATGACATGATCGAGGCGCCAGGCCCCTATGCCTGCGATGAGTTTATGCTGCTAATTGAAGGTGAGGTACAGGTAAAAGACAATCAGACTGGTGAATTCACTAAAGTTGTTGCAGGCGATGCTTTCGTTTTGCCCAAGGGATACGATTGCCAGTGGCACCAGCAAGGGTATCTGCGAAAGTTCTATGTGATTTCGGAGCATCCGGAAGAATCAGTGCCAGAGCAAGCTGCAGAGCAACAGACAATCATCATTACGCGCACCCCTGCAAACAACGGCGTTACCGACAGCATTTTGTTTCCTACCATCGATGCAGCATGCACTGAAACGCTGAGCTATGTCGACACTCTGGGCCGCTTCTCGGCGGGTGTTTGGCACAGCGCTGCAGTTGATTCGCAAACTGTAATGCTTAATCATTACGCCTTACTGTGCGTGCGCACAGGCGTTATAGCACTTGCCACAGCCGGCGGTGAAAAACACAATGTTAGTGCGGGCCAAAGCTGCTTTATTCCTTCAAACGCAGAATTAGAACTGAGCGTAAGCAAAGAGACGACTATTCAATTCTGCACTGTCAAAGCGTAAATACTATGAGCAAACATCTAGAGGCACTACAAGACGCCAAGTTAATGCCACTATGGCACGACTCAGAGCTTCGCCCTGAGGTATTGCCCGCGCTGGCAAGCAATGAGTCCTGCGATTTGCTCATTGTTGGTGGTGGCTTTACCGGCCTATGGGCAGCTATTCAGCTGAAAGAGCGCCAGCCTGACGCCGATATTGTTTTAATCGAAAAAACGTTTATTGCCGACGGCGCGTCCGGACGTAACGGCGGTTTCCTGAGCACCAGTATCGCGCATGGCGAATCGAACGTAGAAGCCCGCTTTGCTGATGAAACGGATCAGCTGGAAGCGGCGGGAGAGCAGAATATTCGCGAACTGTTGGAAACGCTGGAGCGTTACAACATCGATGCGCGTTATGAACAAGTGGGTGAAACCGAAGTAGCACTGGATGATGAAGCCGCCGGCCGCCTTCACGATGAATACCTGGAATTAAAAAATGAAGGTGAAGACGTTGTCTGGTTCGACAAGCAAGCGGTGCGCGATAATGTAAAAACAGAGTCCTTCTTCGCAGCGTGTTGGCACCGCGGCGGGCAAGACGGCGTGGTAGACCCCGCGCGCGTGTGCTGGGGTTTGCGAGACGTACTATTGAATCGCTTCGGTGTGCGCATCTACGAGGGTACGGAAATGACCAGCGTTAAACCGTTGGGAAAAGATAAAATGCTCGCTACGTGCCCAGGCGGTGAGATTCGAAGCAACAAAGTACTGGTAGCAACCAATGCCTATACCTCACCCTTGGGTAAAGTGAATCGCTGTGTGATTCCTATTTGGGATTATCAACTGGCTACTGAGCCATTGACCGATGAGCAAATTAAAAAAATAGGTTGGGGTTTGCCCGAATCTCGCCATGCACTGGCCGACTACAACAATATGTTTCATTATTTTCGGCTAACGAAAGACAAGCGCATTACATGGGGCGGGGGTGGTGCCGTACGGTATTACTTCAACCGCGGAATTGATCCTAAATATATGGATGCGCCGGCGCGTCATGAGCAACTCGCCCGCGAGTTTTTCGAACTGTTTCCGCAGCTGGAAGGTGAAATAAAGTTCAGCCATAAATGGGGCGGCATCATCGCTACCTCCACCCGATTTTGCATGGTGCCAGGTGTTGCCTATAACGGTCGGCTGGCTTGGTCGGTTGGATACACCGGGCACGGTGTGAGTGCGTCGCGATTTGGTGCACGGGTGGCCATTGAATTGCTGGGTTATCAGCCCACAGACATCATTCGCCTAAAATTTATTACCCGCAAAGCCATACCCTGGGCGCCAGAGCCAATACGCTGGTTGGGCGTTCGCATAACCCAGCTTGAACTGGGTCGCGCCGACCGCAATGGTGGCAAGCGCGGCTTGTGGCTTAAGTTGCTAGACAGTCTTGGTTTGGGCTTTGCGTGCTAGGCCATCTTGTCGCCATGCGCGCGCAACCATAAGTTCTTCAAGACCATGCCCAATAGCGCTCAGCTAGAAGCACCCAAGCGAAAGCAATACGATGTCGTAATTGTTGGTGGCGCAATGCTGGGTTCTTCCGTGGCCTGGTTCTTGGCAGCAAATCCAGATTTTGACGGTTCAGTGCTGGTGGTGGAAAAAGACCCCAGTTATGAATTCAGCTCTACAGCGCATACCAATAGCTGTATGCGCCAGCAGTTCTCCCAAGAAGTTAACGTTAGAATGTCGCAGTTTGCGGCGGAATTCGTGAAGAATTTTCAACACCATCTGGGCGACGACCCACGAGTGCCACCCATAACTCTGCAAAGTTATGGGTATATGTATTTGGCCAGTAACGAGGCTTTTGCGAATGTGCTTCGCGACAATCAGCGTATTCAGTCGGCGTGTGGAGCGGGTACAAAAATCATGTCGCCTGACAACATAAAGCGCGACTATCCATTTTATAACGTGGACGACATTGTGGCGGGAAGCCACAACCTCGTAGATGAAGGCTATTTCGACGGTAATACCTTATTCGATTGGTGGAAGCGCTCGGCGAAAGAGCGAGGTGTTGAGTACATCGCCAACCAAATAGTCGAGATGAGTGTAAACAAGCAGGGCTCAGCTGTGAGCAGTGTCCAGCTAAGCTCAGGTGAGTCTATTTCCTGTAGCATAGTTGTGAATGCCTCTGGTCCGCGCGCAGCGTTAACGTCGCGTATGGCGGGCATTGACCTGCCAGTAGAACCGAGAAAACGCTACACGTTTATATTTGATGCAGAGCAACCTTTAGACAGAGACTTGCCACTCACCATTGACCCGACTGGAATCCACTTTCGCTCAGACGGTCTCTACTATCTTGCCGGGTGTCCACCCGACATGGATAGCGCTGTAGATTATGATGATTTTGAGCACGACCATAGTCTTTGGGAGCAGAAAGTGTGGCCAACCATTGCGCACCGTATTCCACAGTTTGAGGCGATCAAACTGATTCATTCCTGGGCGGGTCATTACGCGTTTAATACCTTTGATCAAAACGCTGTTCTTGGACCACACCCAGAGGTCAGTAACTTTCTATTTGTAAACGGTTTTTCAGGGCATGGGTTTCAGCAATCGCCGGCGGTAGGGCGGGGTATCTCCGAACTTATTACTTACGGAGAATATCGCTCTCTGGATTTGTCAGCATTTGCTTACGCGCGCATACCGAACAATAAGCCGTTTCTGGAAAAAGCGGTTATATAGCCACTGGACCACGGCAATGGCATGATAGTGGGCTAGCAATTTTGTCTTGGATACTTCATTGAATACACATCTGCAGAATAAATCGATCATTATCACTGGCGCTGGTGGCGGCTTTGGCGGTTTGGTTAGTCAAAAAGCCGCCGCATTGGGCGCAAATGTGACCTGCGCCGATATCAGTCTGGACGCCGCCGAAGCGGTGGCGGCTGGCATTCGTGATCAAGGCGGGCAGGCCCAAGCGGTTATGGCTGACGTTACCAATGAAGAGCATATGCATTCGCTGGCCAGCAAAGCGGTTGACGCCTACGGTTCTATCGATGTGATGATCAACAACGCCGGCGTAATGCCGCTGGCGTTTATCAGTGATCACAAAGACGCTTTGCAGCCATGGCATCACTGCATTGATGTGAATTTCAAAGGGGTGGTCAACGGTACGGTAGCCGTGCACGACCAGATGATGCGCCAGGGCCGAGGCCATGTTGTAAACCTGTCGTCAATTTACGGCAATCATCCTGTAGTGGGTTCTGCGGTGTATGGTGCAACGAAAGCCGCCGTTAATTACTTCTCGGAATCTTTGCGTGTTGAAGCGCGAGGGAAAATAAAAGTCACTATCGTGAAGCCAACCGCCGTTTTAGCTACTGGTTTGGCTGCCGGTGTGGTTAACCCGGAAGCTTGCCTGGGTGCTGTTGGCCAAAACATTGGTGAATTCGGCGGTTTGATCCAACAATACATTGAGGGCAACGCGGCCGGTGCGGCCGTAGACCATAACGATATTGAATACGCGATCATGAATGCTGAACCGATTGCGGATGCAATCATTCACGCCATCGACCAACCCTGGGGTGTGTCTATTGGTGATATAACGGTGAGAGCGTCAGGAGACCACTACGTAATCTAGTTGCTTGCTAGCAAGCTAATCAGAATTAGGCTGATTGACCACGCATTAATTTCATCACGGCAAACTGGCTTCGAATATAGCCCTTGTGCTTGGGTAGTTCATCGTCAACTTCTTCTGCGCGCGAATCATAAAAAATATGCAGTTGTGGTTCGGGTAGCACACTTTTATTTTCATAATTGTCGGCAGAAATAAACGCCAGACGCGAAGCACCTGAGCCTGCATAGGCCATAACAGGTGCGTTGCATTCCCGGCATGTGCCACGATTAATAGCTGGAAACGATCGATACTTGCCAAAACTGATAGCGCTTTCATCCGCAAGATCAACGTGTTCCCACTGCAGCAGGGTTACGTCGGCGAAGGCTTTCTTGTAAAGCTTCTGACAAATCTTGCAGTGGCAGAAAAAGCGCATACTGGGCGCCGCCGTCACTCCGAAACTGGTTTGCCCGCAGGGGCATGAACAGGTTTGCGTAGTACTGCTTGTATCAATCATTTCTTATTCCTTGCTAGCTCTGCAGTACTTTTTCTATGTTCTTATGCATCGCCTGCAGCGCAGGTTCATTGGCGCCATAGGTGATATTGAAATCCGCAGGGGCATCTTTCAAGCATGACCAACCATTCGCGGCTACCCAATAGTCTTCCGTTTGAACCACGTGGGCGGTGGCATCAAGCCCCATCTCGCCAACCATGTTAAAGGTCTCATCATCCAGTTTGCCGTCTTCCTTGAGCATGAAGGAAGGTGCATATACCGCAAACTTGGTGCGCAGTTTGCCAACCTCGCCGTCTGGGAACAGACGAAATATTTGCAGTAACACCATGCCTTCAGACAAAGACCCATAAAACAAAACGGTATTAGGAAATAGGAAATGCACGGCGCCAAATGACTGCCTGGGCCATTCAGACTCGGGCTTGCCAATCCATTCCCTGGAACTTTGCGTAGGAAAAGTAATGCGATGGTGGCTGTCGAATGGGTCGAATACCGCTACATTGGAAATACTGAGTTGGTGTACTGTTTCTGCGTGCAGTCTGGCGAAGTGGTAGCCTTCCCCGTAGGTATCCAGTGCGTATTTCCAGTTGCACTCTGCCAGCATTTCGGTGGACTTAACCGGAACCACTTTATCAATTTCAATCTGCAGCAGTTCCGGTGCAAACTCACCCAAAAAGCTTTCAATGTCTATCTCGTCTGCACCTGCGCGTGCTTTTACAAAAATCAAACCACCCCATTCAACGCAAGGCACTTTCACCAGGCCTTTGCTGGCCTTGTCCATGCCCTCAAAACCAGCTTCTCCTGGTACAGAGGTGAGGTTACCGTTTAAATCGAAGGTCCATGCGTGAAACGGGCAACACAAGCTTCGAGACGCACCGCAGCCTTCTTTCAGCTTCGCGCCGCGGTGCGTACACATATTCAGAAACGCATTGACCGCGCCTTCTGAATTGCGCACCACCAAGATAGAAGGGCCGCATTCTTCAAACACGATATGATCGCCAGCGTTTGGAATGTCAACTGAGAGGCCCGCTACAATAGGCAAGCCCTGGAAAATATGCTCCATTTCCTGATCAAGCCTTTCGGTGTCAGTGTAGATAGACGCTGGCCGTTCCATAGGACCTTCAGCCATATCGGTGGTATCAGTGCGTGCGCTGCTTCCCAACAGCTTCGCGTAACGGCGAAGTACATTGAGTTGCGTCTCATCCCGGCGTTGTTTCCAATCAGTTGTCATTGTTATGCCTTTTTTCTTTCAATTACTGCTTGATATATATCCATCAAACTAGCGGGTTGTGTATTGTATTGCAACGAGTCTTCTGGAATCGCTAACCATTCGAGCGCGCTGCGTAGCCAGATGTGCGCATCAACGGGAATGGATTGTGCAGACGCCATTGTGCCTGGTTGTAGTTTGATAAGCTCTGGGGCTACCGAGCTGGCGCCATAAATAATATTTCCGCACCCTGCGCAACTATATCGTGTATTGCTATGGCCGTCGTCTGAGGTGCGCGCCCAAGCTGTTAGCTCGCCGGTCAGCGACAGAGATTGTAAGGAATAAATGCAACCCATTGAGAATGCACTGCCTGTACGCTTTTGGCAGTCGGTGCAATGACAGGCATACGTCATCAATGGTTCGCCAGCTATTGTGTATTGCACTTCGCAGCACTGGCAGCTGCCAGAATAGGTGGTGTTAGACGCTTGGCTCACGGCCATTCATTCCTCTTTACGGCTTGTTTCTCTCACCCGCTCAGCAGGAATCGCTAACTGTGCAAGCAAGTACTTTCGAAACGAAGGTGCATAGGGTTGCTGCTCTGCGGCTTGGCGCATGCACAGTAGCCAGGCGTCACGCTCGGGCTCATTAACAACCAGGTGTTGATGAACTTCAGGAATGCTAATGCGCCCATATTTCTCCGGGTAGGTTCGCGGGCCCCCTAACCAGCCGCTTAAAAAATGCGTTAGCTTGTCTCTTGAGACAGCAAGGTCATCGGGGTGCATATCGCGTATTTTTTTGGCGCTGGGCAATTCGTTCATCAATTCGTAGAAGCAATCTACGAGTTTGCGAATACCTTCTAGCTCTCCAGCCGCTTTATAGGAGTTGTCTTGAAATCCGTAATTTTCTTTCGACAGTGTTACCACAATCCACTTCCTGAACGCTTACTGATTGCCTATAGGCTTGGTCATCAAGCATACTACTTTTTGACCGCCTTCGGTTTCTTGCTGACCTACTTCCTGGAAGCCTTGTTTGCTGTGAAACGCCAATGAATTTGGATTGGCGGGTTTGAGGTTAACTTCGCAAGCTATTATGGGGGCCACATTTTTTGCATGCACCTCCAGGTCTTGATACAGCTTTTTGCCAATTCCTAAGCCAGCATGCTGCGGGGAAACAACAATTCGATCTACATAAACAAATTGATCAAAATGTGTGGAAAACCAACGATAATTAAGACTGTCGTAGGTGGCGCCCGTTCCTAAGGTCAGTAAGAAGCCCACTACTTGTTGTTCGTGTATGGCCACCTTGAAGTAAAACGCTTGTTCAGCAAGAGCGCCAAGAACATCAGTTCCAATGCTATTTACATGCGGCACGGCCTGTTCGTTCAGTTCAAGAATCGCGGAGTAATGTTTCGTTAACGCCGTTTGAATATTCAAGCTCGTATTCATCCTATTTTAGCGGTTTACGGGCGCATACTGGCCCAGAAACTGCGTTTCTGTGCGTGGTAGAGGTCTTTAGCGGCAAAATCTCTACCCAATCCTGAGCCAACAGCAGAGTGTGCGATTCTATGTGTCATTTACTGGCCTCCCATGTGATAAGCGATATTATACGTGGTGTAGAAGGGTAGGGTTTACGGCCTGGCCAAAACAGGAGCCAAGAACACATGACTCGGAGTATTTTGCTCGTCTTAGGCAGTTTGCTATTCATTAGCGGCTGCGTAAGCCCACCCAGATTCATTAGCGAAGACACCGACTACTTGCCGGCATGTGCTCGCTTTCCTAATTGCGTCAATAGTATGTCTGGGAAGGGTGGTCAGGCAATTGAACCTCTAAGTGCAACGCAAGTTCAATGGCAGGAATTGATACGCTTCATCAAGCAGCAAAATAATTGGTCTGTTGCGCTACAACGCGACAATTTTGTACAAGCCGTTTCAAAAAGCTCTTTGATGCGGTTTCGTGACGATATCCAGTTGCTTTATAAGGCTGAGCAAAACCTGATTCATGTCAGATCTTCTTCGCGTTTTGGCGTGAGTGATATGGGAGTGAACAGAAAAAGAGTAGAATTTCTGCGGCAAATATTGGAAGAAAATAGATAGCTACAACACAGGTATTTATTCAAAACCTTATGGAGCGTGTTATGTCAGGTCATCCGGAATCACTTAATCACATGCTGGCTGCGTGGAATGAACCAGACGCATCAAAAGTTCGCAGTCATCTTGAGCGAGCGCTAGCCCCCCAGGTTCGTTTCGTAGATCCAACAATTGATGTGACTGGAATCGATGGCTTCGAAGCGAATGTTCATGATGTTCACCAGAGGTTAACAAATGCCGTGTACTCCCACACCAGTGGCGTAGACTCGCAACATGGCTTCCATCGCTATCATTGGGCTATTCACCAAAACGGTGAATTAATTGTACCCGGCTTTGATGTGACCGAAATCGACGAAAATGGCTTGATAGTTCGCGTGATCGGGTTCTTTGGCCCGATACCCAAACTTTCTGCACAGTGACTGTTCGGATAAACGGTAGGGCAATCGTCACTTAGTTCTTAAAGAGTGGTCTGCAAAATGGTAAAACACGTACTCGAATAAAGGACTCTGTCGCAGTTGCTGTTGTAATGCTTTCAAGAAATATTTTTCATCCCCTTCGCGCGTATTATTGCGCAGCAGCTGCTTGCAGTGTGGTTCTTTTCGCATCCGCGGCTTCAGCGCACGAGAATCCAGCATTGGAAGAGGTTAAGGTTGAAGGGCGGCACATATCCTTGGTGGGTGAAGCGCGCTCAGCTTCTGAAGGCATAGTGGGTCAGTCTGACCTGGCCTTGCGCCCATTGCTAAGACCTGGTGATGTGCTTGAAGCGGTGCCAGGTATGATCGTTACTCAGCACAGTGGTTCTGGCAAATCCAATCAAATGTTTTTGCGTGGTTTCAATCTGGATCACGGCACCGATTTCGCCACCTGGATCAATGGCATGCCGGTGAACATGCGCACCCATGGCCACGGTCAAGGCTACACTGACATCAATTTTCTGATTCCGGAAACCATTCAGTCGCTGCAATTTGTTAAAGGTCCGTATCACGCCGAACTTGGCGATTTTTCATCGGCTGGTGGTACACACATACGCACCTATCAGCGTATCAAAGACACTCAAATAAAAATTGGTTTGGGTGAAAACGGCTTTCAACGTGTGTTAACCACAGGCGGCGGCGAATTCGGTTTTGGCTATCTTTCAGGCGCTTTGGAAGCCCAAACGTACGACGGGCCGTGGCAAGACATTGATGAAGACGTGAGAAAACTCAATGGCCTGCTCTCATTGAGCTCAGATAGCGGCTCTCAGCGCTGGTCGGTAACGGCAATGGCGTATGACAACGAATGGGATTCGGCCGATCAAATTCCAGAACGAGCGGTACAGCTTGGCGTGATCAGTGAATTGGGTTCATTAGATAATACGCTGGGTGGTAAATCTCACCGCTTGAGTTTGTCGGCAAACCTGCAGGGGTCGCCCAGTGAGGGTAGAGATTATGAGCTCAATGCTTACGTAATTGACTACCGACTTCAGTTATGGTCAAACTTTACTTATTTGTTAGATAATCCGCTTGCGGGTGATCAGTTTGAGCAATTTGACGACCGTATGATTTGGGGCGCCAATGGCGAAACTCGTTGGCATACCGGAGCGCAGCAACAATGGCAACACCGGGCCGGTGCAGACCTGCGCCATGACGATATTCGCCAAATCGGGCTGTATCAAACCCGGCAACGGCAACGTTTAAACACTACAAGAGAAGGTAGCGCAACAGAAACCAGCCTCGGTGTTTTCTACGAGTTGCAGTGGCAGCTTAGCGACTCCTGGCGAGCAATTGCCGGCTTGCGCGGCGATATCTACGACTTCGATGTCAATTCAAACAACCCTGCGAATTCGGGCAGCGATACTGATTCGATACTCAGCCCGAAAATAAATCTGATCTACACCGTATCCGAAAGCGGCGAAGTGTATCTGAGCGCCGGCCGCGGTTATCACTCGAATGATGCGCGTGGTACTACGATACAAGTTGACCCCCAAAGCGGCGAAGCCGTGCAAGCGGTTGATCCTCTGGTGGCCTCACGCGGCGCCGAATTGGGTTTTAAGGCCAGCTGGTTGCCAGGTTTGAACAGCTCATTGGCCATCTGGTACTTAGAGCTAGACTCGGAATTACTGTTCGTAGGTGACGCCGGCACAACCGAAGCCAGTCGGCCTAGTAAACGCCAAGGCGTAGAATTTAATAACTTCTGGAGCATTAACGAAATCTGGTCTCTTGAGGCAGACTTCTCGTGGACCGACTCCGAGTTTGATGATGATTCGGCAGACGGCAATAAGATTCCCGGTGCAATCCCATTCGTTGCCAGCGCATCAATTAGCGCGGAGTATCCGCAGGGTTGGTTCGGATCTTTCCGCATCCGCCATTTTGATAGCTACCCACTGATTGAAGACAACAGTGCCGAGTCCGATGGTTCAACCTTCGCATCAATAGCCGGCGGCTGGTTTAATAAACACTGGCGAATACAGTTGGATGTATTAAACCTGTTTGATTCCACCGATCACGATATCGATTACTTTTACGCATCGCGCTTAACCGGTGAGCAAGCGGATGGCGTAGAGGAAAATCACTTCAAAGTATTCGAACCGCGCCAGCTACGTTTATACATCGGCTACACTTTCTGAATCGACCGCATCAATAGGTGCGTGCTCTACAAACTGCGGCACGCCCTCGGCAATCGTTTCCCAGCTTGCCTTGGAACCTACAAAAATATG
Organism: Pseudomonadales bacterium; assembly: GCA_045105115.1. Lineage (GTDB taxonomy): Bacteria > Pseudomonadota > Gammaproteobacteria > Pseudomonadales > JAUIET01 > JAUIET01. Next base: position 27,419 of record JBGCDE010000160.1, read on the forward strand.
ACGTGCCAACGCAATGTCTGGGTCTTCATTCAGGCAACCCAGCGTAATACCATGCACTTCGCCGTTAAACACGCCGCACAAGGTTGAGCCGCACTGGCTGCAAAAACGCACGCCGGCATCATGCTCGCCTATGTAGCTACTTAAAAGATCTTCGCCTTGTAGCCATTTAAAATCATTTGGATTGACCAGCGCATAGGCTGAAGCCTGCGCGCTAAATACCTTGCGACAACGAGAGCAATGGCAGGATCGGGCGTCAGTTAGTTCGCCGTCAATTTGATACTTTATCTCGCCGCAAAAACATTCACCGGTTAAGGGCATTATCTATTCCTGTACCTGATGAAGCGGTTTTGCAATTGTGACCGGTTCTTTAGGGAGCGCATTAATCTAAAAATAGTTCTCATCAAACTGCGGTGCATCATCTGAAATTTCATCCCAGTCCGACTTTGAGCCTACGTATATGTGCCCCATTATTGCTGGCCCCGGGTCAGTATCCAAGGAGCCTGCGGGTACAAAGCACATTGGTTGGGTATTGTGGCACTGAGGTAATGGCGACCCGCAACTACCGCAAAACGTAGAAGACCAACCGGAATCAAACTGAAATTTCTTAATCAATTCTTCGCCTTGCATCCACGTTTTTTGGGGTCAGGTCGGGCATCGCACACTTTTATCACCCATCAGGGTAACACCCAGCCTGAAGCTACTCAGTAAGCTCAAAAACTGAATCAATCACCAAAGGCAGGCCAGCCCGCACGGACGTGGCGCCAAATACAGATCTAGCGTGCAGGCCTTTGTCTCCAAAAACCTGCACCATTAAATCAGAGCAACCATCCAGTACTTTTGGATGTTGCTCAAAACTGTCTGTTGCATTCAGGAAGCCCTGCAACTTAACAACCCTGGATATTCTGTTCAGATCGCCAAGTTCCAGCTTCAACGCTGCCAGAATGTCTAGTCCGGCGAGG
>JBGCDE010000161.1:0-14565 GCA_045105115.1 Pseudomonadales bacterium
GCAAATAGATCTTCAACCTGGCAGTGATGCAGCTAAGAAGTGGCTGGATGTTTCCCTAACCTTGGCTTCCTATCGCGTGGAGAAGGGCTAATGTTATGGCTTTCTAGTTCTAATGCGCGAAGGGTTCCCATGGCGTTGTTGACGCCGCTGCTGTTAGTAACAGCAAGCGTCAGTTCCCTTGCAGATGACGACGGGTATCAGCTTCGACACAACCCCTTCGCCAGAGCGTTTCAAGATCCGCCCAGCAGTGGTTACAGCAATGAAGCGACCAGCAATGATGATATGGCGCTACGCGCTATTTTGTTTGACGAGAAGCGGCCAATGGTTAACGTAGGTGGCAATATTTTGGAGCTGGGTGACGAGTACTCAGGTTATGTCGTGCGAGAGATTCGCCGCGACAGCGCTATTTTTTATCGCGAAGGGCGAGCAACCCTATTGCAAATGGAGGCCGGCGAAGACGAAATTGCCGGGTACGCTGATGCTAATTAAATCTTGCGGTTGGCTTAGCCGTGGCACATCCACTTCGCTAGCGATAGTCATGTCGCTACTAATGAACGTAATGGTGTTCGCCGCCGATACAGTTGATTTGACGCTGCGCGACGTGGAACTTTCCGCGGCCATGGAAATGTTGTCAAAACGAGAGAAGATCAATATTGTGCTTGCTGATGGTGTGCAGGGCAAGGTATCACTGAATTTGTACGGCGTTGATGTGTCCGATGCAATTCATATTATTGCCAACGCCGCGGGTTTTTCGGCCGAACGCCGTGGTAGCAGTTTCCATGTTTTGAAGCATGAAGATGTGAACAACTACGCCAGCAGCAATAACCTTCGCATCAAAACATTCAAGTTGCGCTACTCGAACGCGTCTAACGTCAGTGAAATTCTGGGCCAGTATCTTTCTTCCTACGGCACAATCACCTTGCTTGAAGAGCGCAATATGATGGTGATTGAAGATACACCGGATTTTATTCGTCGAATCGGAATTCTGGTGAAAGAGCTGGACTACCGCCCCAAGCAGATACTGATTGAGGCCAAAATACTTGAGGTACGTTTGGACGACTCGGAAGTGATGGGCGTGGAATGGCAGCGCTTGTTCGACTCAGCCGTGGGTGGCACAAGTGGAAGTTTCGGCACTCAAGGACTGTCTAACCCCACCAGCCCTGGCTTCTTTGTAGATTTAGGCGACAACAATTTTCAAGCTGTGCTAGACGCACTGGAAACTCAAGGCAAGGCTAGAACCTTATCGAAGCCAACGCTGTTAACGGTTGAGAACCAACCTGCATCGGTGATAGTTGGCAATCGCTTGGGCTACTTGAACACAGTGACTGTTAATCAGGTCACCACGGAAACCACCGAGTTTCTGGAAAGCGGCGTTATTCTTGAGGTGACGCCCAGCGTTGATTCAGAAGGCAACGTGCTGTTGAAGATTCATCCTGAGGTCAGCACGGGTACTGTCACTGATGGGGTGCCATCGCAAGATACCACTGCGGTAGACACCCAACTGATTGTGCCAGACGGCGCTACGTCTTTTATTGGTGGCTTAATGCGCATGCAGAGTTTTGAAGATCATCGCGGAGTGCCTGTTCTGGGCCGTATACCTGTGGCAGGGCGCTTATTCTCGCGGCAGGAAGATCGCCAGATACGAACCGAGATTATCGTTCTGATCAAGCCCAAAATCGTAGATCCCTCGTCATCTACCTGGTTCGAGAGCCAGCAGCGTGAAGTAGACAGCAGCAGTGATCATATTTTGAATAAAATATCCAAAAACCCTGAGTCGCAGCCGCCGCGATTAGACCTGGCTGACGAGCGTTAAGAGTCAGATCAGCATTCACTGCACAATGCAATGAAGGATTCGCAATAGGCTCAGGCCCTATAAATAAGCGATAATGGGCGCCGCCTAAGGACAGCCCACACTTGAATACGCTTCGTTATCCATTCGACACTATCCCCGAATTTGGCGCGTTTATGCCCGTCGCACCGGGCGTTTTCTGGATTCGAATGCCGCTGCCTCTCGCGCTGGATCATATTAACCTCTACCTGCTGGAAGACGATGACGGCTGGGTGATTGTTGATACCGGCATGCGTGGCGACGACATACAGAAGTACTGGCAGCAGATATTTGACGGTGAATTAGGCATTGATACGATCAATCGCGTTGTCGTCACCCATATGCACCCTGACCATGTCGGCCAATCCGGATGGTTGTGCGAGAAATTTTCAGCACCCTTGCATATGACACGCGCGGAATTCTATGCCGCCAGAGTGATGTATGGAATACCCGACGGTCTTAGTTGGACAACTGAGCAGTATATGCGGCGAAATGCCAGCTCAGAGCAACGCATTGAGTCTGCAAGAAACAGCAAGTTTCGCATGTCTCATATGGTTGAACCATTGCCCATGGCCTACAACCGAATGCGCGCAGGTGATGTGCTCAGCATTGGTGGCAGAGATTGGCGGGTGATGATTGGTGAAGGACACTCGCCGGAGCATGCCTGCCTTTACTGTGAGGAAATCGGAGTATTGCTGTCGGGTGACCAGATAATTGCGAAAATTACCTCAAACGTAAGTGTGATGCCAATGGAACCGGAAGCTAACCCGCTTGCCGACTGGATACGAACCTTGAAGGAATTTTTGGTGCTGCCAGACGACACTCTCGTGCTGCCATCGCACAATCGCCCTTTCTATGGCCTGCATGAGCGAATTGAACAGCTAGTGTCTCATCATGAAGATCATATGCTAGCGCTTGAGCAGGCTTGTGTTACGGCCAAGACGTTGCCCGAGTTACTTCCTGTGATCTTTAAACGTGCTTTGGACGACAGCCAGCTCGGCATGGCCCAGGGTGAATGCATTGCCCATTTACATCTTCTGATGCAGCGCGGTCTGCTACAGCGAGAGCTCCGCGCTGATGGCGTTTATTGGTATCAGACTCTGGACCCAGATCTTCCCGGCAAAACTCTGCCCGATTCCTATCGGGGAGACGATACCCCGCAAATGGTTTAAGGTAGAGCAATGAACGACTTTACTCATTTTGATGATAGTGGCAACGCACATATGGTTGATGTGGGCGACAAGCAAGTTAGTCGGCGAGAAGCCCGTGCCAGTGCGGATGTTCATATGCAGGCCAATACTCTGGAAATGATTGCCAGTGGCGGCCACAAAAAGGGTGATGTGTTAGCGGTTGCGCGGATAGCAGGTATTCAAGGTGCCAAGAAATGCAGTGATCTTATTCCTCTGTGTCACCCACTGCCGCTGACATCAGTAAGCGTGGATTTTGAATTGCTCGAAGCTGACAATATTGTACGTATCACAACGTGCTGTCGCGTTGATGGCAAAACCGGTATAGAGATGGAGGCGCTCACGGCAGCGTCTGTTGCCGCGCTCACGATTTACGACATGTGCAAGGCGGTGGATAAGGGTATGCGAGTTGATGCTCTTCAGTTACTGGAGAAAAGCGGCGGTCGCAGTGGTCATTGGCAGCGAGACAATCAGTCATGAATCAATCACGGACTGTTACCGGCCAATCCGAGATCACAATTCGCTTGTTTGCGAGTCTGCGAGAAACGCTAGGGCAATCGCAATTCAAGTTTGATTTGTCTGCTGTTGGTGCTGGTCCTACAGTGGCCGCAGTGCGCCAGGTTTTGATCGAGACTCACGATAATGATTGGCGCGCCCTTGCCTCAGCCGATGTCCGTATTGCTGTCAACCAATCGGTAGTTGATGAATCAAGTAGCGTGCAATCAGGCGATGAGTTGGCATTTTTCCCGCCGGTCACTGGGGGCTAGGCAGTGGCCGTTCAAGTGCGAGTGTGCGAAAGCGATTTTTCGGTAGATAGTGAAAATCGACAATTGCTGGAGCAAGCAAACGGCATAGGTGCGATCGTAAATTTCGTTGGCGTGGTGCGCGACACGGTAGCCGACACTACGCTGCAGAGCATGGAGTTGGAGCATTACCCCGGCATGACTGAGCGTAGCATTCATGATGTAATACAGCGCGCGGATCAGCGCTGGTCTCTTTTGGCTGTGAGCGTGATTCACAGAATAGGCTGCCTGCGCCCGGGTGATCAAATTGTGTATGTGGGTGTAGCCAGCGCACACCGTCAAGCCGCCTTCGACGGTTGCGGTTTCATAATGGACTATCTGAAAACAGAGGCGCCATTTTGGAAGAAGGAAACGCTCATATCGGGTCAGTCTGCCTGGGTTTCTGCGAAAGACGATGACCAACAGGCTTTACATAAATGGCAGTGAAAGTAGCGATAAGGACGAAAATACAATCTGATGACTGATAAATTGATAGAGCTTAGAAACGCATTCGGACAGTTCCCAACGGGTGTTACCGTTATTACTGCAAACCCGGATGGGTATGCTCCGTTTGGTATGACGGTAAACTCCTTTTCATCACTATCGCTGAGCCCACCATTATTGTTATGGAGTCTGCAAAATGATTCTGAGTGTTGGGGCGCTTTCGAGAAGAGCACGCAATACACCGTTAATGTACTCGCTGATAATCAGGAATCATTATCTCGTTTGTACGCAAAGAAAGGTGATCACACACTTAAGGAAGATCATTACCACGTAGGGGCGTCAGGCTGCGTGGTGTTGAATGACGTTATTGCCAGTTTTGAGTGTTCTATTCAAGAGCGCGTTGACGGTGGAGATCACACGATATTAATTGGTCGTGTGCTGGAGGTTGATAGCCAGAAAGAGGCACAACCACTGGTGTTTTTCAGTGGCCAGTACAGGAGAATCACCGAGTGAATTTCTGCAGCCAATGCGGCCACTCTGTGAGTTTGCGAATTCCGCCTGATGACGACCGTGAACGACATGTTTGCGACAATTGCCACCATATACATTATGAAAACCCACGCGTTATTGTGGGTGTGTTGCCAACACTTGGCAGCAAAGTGCTGTTATGCAAGCGTGCGATTGAACCCAGAAAGGGGTACTGGACAATACCAGCGGGCTTTCTGGAAAACGGTGAATCAGCCGCTGATGGCGCCAGCCGCGAGACCTGGGAAGAAGCCCGTGCAAGTGTCGGCGAGCGCAGTTTGTATTGTTTGTTCGATTTGCCCTACATCAATCAGATTTATATGTTTTTTCTGGCTGAGATGAGTAAAGCCGATTATGCCGCAGGGCCTGAAAGTCTCGAAGTGGAATTGTACGAGGAAGAGGATATACCGTGGTCTGAATTGGCGTTTCCAGTAGTGACCTCAGCATTAAAATACTACTTTGAAGACCGCAAAAGTGGCGTGTTCCCGACCAGGAACGAAGTTATGTTGTTCAAGCGACCTAAAACTTAATCTTGAGGGCTTGCCAATGACGGACCTATTGCAGCAATGGAATACGCAGGCACATCAATTTGCCAATTCTCTAAATGCCGGCACTCTGCTTCTGATTGCAGCTGTTGCGTTAATTCTGTTGATTACGTTGATAGTCGTCTCAGTACTTATCGGTAAACGGATCAAGGCGACTAAGTTGGGTGCACAAATTGCTAGCATTGAGCATCAGCAAGAGCGTACTGAGCTGCAACACACACTTGAAATACAGGGCCAGGATTTTGCAACCCGCAGCACGCATTTAAATGAGCAGCTTGGTGTGTCGCGCCGTCGCACAGACACGCTTGAAGATCGTTTGCAAGATGCGCAAGCGGCCTACCACAATGCACTCAATGAGCGTGATGTTGCTCAAGAGCAAACAAAGCAATTGCCAATACTGCAAGCCAGGCTGGAAAAGATGGACAAGCAGTTGGAAAAACATCGAACAGAGTTAGGTATCAGTCAGAGTGAATTGTCTGCGCTTAACGTGCGTTTAACCGAGGAGCGAAAAGCCGCGGTAGAGAAACTCAAAATACTGGAGGGCGCGAAAGAGCGTTTGAGTAAGGAATTTGAGGTTCTGGCAAATCGCATATTCGAAGACAAAAGCGACAAGTTAATCAAGCGCAATAAGCAGTCTCTGGAAACCACCCTAAATCCCTTGAGAGAACAGCTCACGGGTTTTCGAAAAAAAGTAGAAGATGTTTACGATAAGGAAACTCGCGAGCGAGTGTCCTTATTGCATGAAGTGAATTCCTTGAAACAACTGAATCAGAAAATGAGTGCTGACGCACTTAATCTTACCAAGGCGCTGAAAGGCGATAACAAATTACAGGGTAATTGGGGCGAGCTGGTTCTGGAGCGCGTTTTGGAAGACTCCGGTCTGAAAAAGGGCCGCGAATATGAACTGCAAAAAAGTTTCAGTGCGACGGATGGCCAGCGTCGCCTGCCTGACGTGATTGTGCGTTTACCCGATGCTAGAGATTTAGTGATTGATTCTAAGGTCTCGCTGGTTGATTATGATCGCTACTGTGCAGAAGAAAACGAAGAGCAGAAGCAATTAGCCTTGCAAGCGCATATTCAGTCCATGCGTCGGCACGTAAAAAGTTTAAGTATCAAAGACTACGCTAGCCTTGAAGGTGTTAGAACTTTGGACTTCGTGTTCGTGTTTGTACCGATTGAACCCGCTTTCTTGCTGGCGTTCGAGCATGACCAATCTTTGTTTCAGGAAGCCTACGACCGCAATGTGATTGTTGTGAGCCCGACAACCTTACTTGCCACGCTGCGCACAGTTCAAAACCTGTGGAGATACGATGATCAAAATAGGAATGCTGAAAAGATAGCGCGTCTTGCTGGTGGACTTCATGACCAGTTTGCGCTGGTACTTGAGTCTATGGATGACATGGGCAGGCAGCTTGAAAAAGCCAGTGGTTCCTTTGACACGATGATGAAGCGTTTTTCGCAGGGCAAAGGTAATCTGGTTAATCGCACTCGCGAATTGGAGAAGTTGGGCGCAAAAACAAAGCGGCAGATCCCAACGGGACTTCATGAACGCAATAGCAGTGCCGACCTTGAAACCTTGGTCGAAGAAGACGTGGCAAGTGATAAGACGCAAGAAAGCGTCGAAGCGCTCACAGAAGAAACCTGACAGGAGACACTCAATATGAGCTTACCAAAAATTGGTAATTTGGCACCGGCTTTTAGCCTGCAAGATCAAAATGGCAAAACCGTTTCGCTGAAAGACTTCCGCGATAAGAAAAATGTTGTTGTGTATTTTTATCCCAAAGCGCTCACGCCTGGATGTACCACCCAAGCATGTGCTATTCGCGACTACAAAAGTGAATTTGCGAAAGCGAAAACAGTGGTGCTTGGATTAAGCCCGGATCCTGTCAAAAAGCTGACCAGCTTTACCGACAAACACGATTTGAATTTTACCCTGTTGTCCGATGAAGATCATAAGGTTGCAGACAAGTACGGTGTTTGGGGTTTGAAGAAGTTTATGGGGCGTGAGTACATGGGTATTAACCGCATGAGCTTTATAATTGGCAAAGACGGGCGTTTGAAGCACATAATGGAAAAAGTAAAAACAAAATCACATCATGATGATGTGCTGGACATTATAAGGTCTGGTTTTTAGCCGGCTTTATTGAACGAAGCGTACTGCGTGCCGTCAAAAGATTGAAAATATTCGCCGAGAGCAGGGTGATTAATCTGCTCTGCTTCCTGGGCACGCTGCAAGTTGCGTTCGGCAACATAGGTGGTCTGAACACCATTGTGCACCAGAACATGGTACCAAGGCTGATCAAGCGGCGGACGGCTCAATGCTCTGTGCTCGTACCATTCATCGCTGTGCATAAATTCGGGATCAACATCAAATACAACTCCTCGGTAGCCAAGCATAGTATGTTCAACCAATTCACCGATCGCGAATGTCGTTTCAATGTCTGCTGGCAGAGAGATACGTTTACTCATGCTTTTTCACTAAGTGGTGGTTAGCATCGATATTTCATGTAAGGCACGTAAAACAACGTGTAAGTATTTAGTTTGCAACAAGTTTTAGGTTTTGGAAAGTGAGAGATTTGGTGATTGTGCTGGTATTTTGAGCATAATGTTTATATGGCGCACATATTGTGTGATTTTTTGACGATAGCCAGATAAAAGGTAGCTGGCTCACTGAGGATTTATGATGAGCGACAAGAAAGTGTGCTTGATAACAGGCGCTAGCAACGGTATCGGTTTGGCCACGGCTATCGAGTTGGCGCGCAGGAATTACGCGGTTTATTTGCACGGTCGTAATAGCCAGAAGCTCGCTGAATGCGTAGCCCTTGTCAAAGCCCAGTGTTCCCATCAGGACATTCATGGTTTAACGGCGAATTTGGCCGTGCTGGATGAGGTTCGCGGATTAGCAACGCAATTTCTGGATCAAGGCAGACCGCTTGATTGCCTGATAAGCAATGCTGGCGTGACCAACACGGCCAGACAGCTTACCGTGGATGGTTATGAAGAAATGTTTGCGGTCAATCACTTGGCACCATTTCTGTTGACCAACTTGTTGCTTGACCACATGAAGGAGCAGTCGAAGGGAAGAATTGTGATTGTCGCCTCTGGCGCGCATGCCTTCGTGAAGGGTATAAATTTCGACGATCCGGGTTTTGAATCAGGCTTTGCATCAATGAAAGTCTATGGTCATTCCAAGCTTGCTAATATGCTATTCACCCGAGAGCTTGCAAAGCGGCTGGGATCGGGAGGTCTTACAGCAAATTGCTGCCACCCAGGTGCGGTAGCCACTGGATTAGGCACAAATAATGGCTGGCTTGGAAAAGCGATTATGGGCATGATGAAGCCGTTTTTTCGAACAGCCGAACGAGGCGCGGAATCGAGTATTTATCTAGCCGATTCCAGCGATGTTAACGGCCAGTCCGGTGGCTATTTCTACAATAGCAAGCCTAAGACGCCCAAGCCCTGGGCGCTAGATGACGAGGCCGCAGCCCGACTTTGGTCGCTGAGCGAGAATATGGTGGGTTTGTAAATGACTGGAATACACGCCGGGAAATACAATACATGAAACAGAAATACAATGCGGTTAATCGCAAGCTGGAATATCTAAGTGGCGTGTTTGCATTACACGCCTGTATTACATCGCAGATACCTCGAAATCATCTACTCCGAGTCGACAGTAAAACGCTAGCGCTCACACCGTTGGCAACACAATCAACCTTGAACAGGAAACCCAATGAAAATTGATGCTTCAATGCTTACCCAGAACCCTTCTGAAGCGGGTCCATTCGCAGCCGATCTGGAGCAACTCGGTTTGGACGGTGTGTACACATTTGAAGGACAGCACGATCCATTCCTGCCGCTTGCAGTGGCTTCGGAAAGTACGGAAAGAATAGAGCTGATTACTGCGATCGCCGTTGCGTTCGCGCGCAACCCCATGATTCTTGCAAACCTTGGCTACGATCTGAACTTGATGTCAAAAGGGCGCTTCACGCTGGGTTTGGGCTCTCAAATAAAACCGCATATCGAACGTAGGTACAGTATGCCGTGGTCGAGACCCGCAGCGCGCATGCGTGAAATGGTGCAAGCTATGCGGGCAATTTGGTCGTGTTGGGCAACTGGCGAACGACTAAGTTTTGAAGGCGAGTTCTATACCCACACTATGATGACGCCGGTATTTAACCCCGGCCCAAATCCTTATGGCGATCCAAAGGTATACCTCGCTGCTATTGGCGAATTGATGTGTGAAGTCGCTGGCGAAGTTGGCGACGGAATTTTGCTACACCCGCTGAACACACCGGGTTTTATCGATGCGCATACATTGCCTGCTTTGCAACGTGGCTGGGAAAAAGCCGGTAAGAGCCGCGAGAATTTTGATATATCCTGCCAGTTCATGGTTGCGACGGGCGAGACTGAAGAAGAATTCGAAAATGCCAAAGCGCTGGTTCGCAACCAGATTGCTTTCTACGGTTCAACGCCTGCCTACAAACCGGTTCTGGATCATTGTGGCTGGGGTGACTTGCAACCACAGTTGCGCGATCTTTCCAAGCAGGGTAAGTGGCAAGCTATGGGCGGACTCATTAGTGATGAAATGCTGCATACGATTGGCGTGATAGGTACACCGGAAGAAGTAGCGGCCGAGATTAGAGACAAGCGCAGCGAGCACGTAGATCGAGTCTCGCCAACAATGTACGTCACTAATAATGAAGTGTTAGCCAAAGTTGCTCGCCTGATACGCGGCGACGAAGAAGAGGTCTAAGCAAGCGTGACTATCGTCAGCAAGATGAAAGGCTTTAACAGGCATATTGGCGTTCAGATCGAAAGTATCGAAGAAGGTGAAGCGGTGTTGTACATCGATCTTGCGCCTGAGCATTTGAATTCAGGGCACATTGTGCATGGTGGAGCGCTCGCAACACTTCTGGATTCTGCCTGCGGAGCGGCCGCCTTTTCGGTACTGCCTCAAGGGAAGTTTGCGCCAACAACTAATATGTCTGTTGCGTATATGAACGCTGTTGGTGAAGGACGGATAACAGCTAAGAGCCGAATATTAAAACGTGGAAGCAAAATGCTGCACTGCGAAGCAGAGGTATTCCAGGATGATTTGTTACTTGCGAAAGCGCAAACCAGTTTCACTATTATCGATAGACGAAAGCCGCTCAATGTAGAGACGACTGAGGGGTTTGAAGGTTGATTAACAAGGCAAATCGCTAATGAAAGTAATTACTTTGAATGCCAATGGCATTCGTTCTGCGGCAAAAAAAGGCGCGTTTGATTGGCTTGCGCACGAGAAGGCCGATGTAGTGTGTGTTCAGGAAACCAAAGCGCAGCTGGACCAGCTTAGTGATGAGGTTTTTCACCCCAAGGGCTACCACTGTTTCTATCACGACGCTGTTAAAAAGGGCTATAGCGGCACCGCACTTTACAGCAAACGCGCGCCGGAAAAAGTGACAATGAAGTTGGGCATTGACCTGTCTGATAATGAAGGCCGATGGCTGCAAGCCGATTATAAAGACTGGACTGTGGTCTCTCTGTACATGCCATCGGGCTCTAGCGGTGAAGAACGCCTGAACCTTAAATTGAAATTGATGGCCGACTACGAACCCGTAATGCAATCGCTGATGGACAGCGGCCGTTACGTGGTTATTTGCGCGGACTGGAATATCTGCCATAAGGAGATAGATCTTAAGAACTGGAAGCCCAATCAGAAAAATTCAGGCTTTCTGCCAGTAGAGCGGGAATGGCTCGATCGAATGTTAACAGAGCAGGGTTGGGTCGACTCTTTTCGCGTCGTTAATCAAGAGGCCGAACAGTACACATGGTGGTCAAATAGAGGCCAGGCCTGGGCGAAAAACGTGGGTTGGCGACTGGACTATCAACTGGTAACACCGAACCTGCTGAAAAAAATCAAGCAGGCGCATATTTACAAAGAAGAGCGTTTCTCCGATCATGCTCCCCATACAATGCACTACACAGGAAAATTAGTATGAGCTTTTTCATTCCGGAAGCGATGGCACAAACTGCCACCCAAGGCCCGCCAGCGAATGCCGGCATGATCCAGTTCGTAATGCTGATTGGCATCTTCGTGTTGTTCTACTTCATTGCGATTCGACCGCAGCGAAAACGCCAGAAAGAGCATGAAGGCATGGTCTCCGCACTCAAGAAAGGCGATGAAGTGGTAATGTCCTCGGGTATGCTGGGCAAAGTCACTGGGCTTGATGACCCCTATACCACCATCAAAGTGGCTGACAACGTTGAACTCAAATTTCAGAAAGCGGCAGTGCACGCTGTTTTGCCAAAGGGCACGCTGAAATCAATCACCGACCAGTAGCCTCTACCGAGCTGGTTTTTCCACCCCGGCTCAGGCTTGCGCAAACTCCGACACCATTGATGCCGATGCATCGGTTTTGTCTTGCCAGGGGTTTGCCATTAATTTGGTTGAAACGTGACGACTTAACTCACTCCGCGGCCAGCGGTAACAAGATCCGAAAGCTGGAATTCTGTCTAGCGGAAGCCAGGCAGCAGGAAGCAGATGTCGTACTTACTTACGGTGGTCTGCAGAGCAATCATTGTCGCGCAACGGCCTTGCTGTGCGCTCAGCTAGGCATTCGCTGCCATTTAGTATTGCGCAGCCGTACCACACCTGATGAGCCAGCAGACGGTAACTTATTGCTAGACCACTTGGCCGGCGCTCGCATTAGTTATGTACCGGCCAGAGAGTTGGCAAGCAATTCCAAGGCAATCGAGAATGAAATAGTTGCTGAGTACAAGCAGCAGGGCTTGAAAACCTATTGCATTCCCATTGGCGCAAGCGATGCCACAGGTTTGTGGGGCTACGTAGCCGCTGCAGCTGAATTAGCCACCGATTTTGATATCCATTCCATTGACCCATCGCACATTGTCACGGCCAGCGGTTCTGGTGGCACCCAGAGTGGCTTAATGGTTGGTGCAAAAGCTTTTGGCTTGAGTGCCACAGTATCGGGTATTAACGTCTGCGATGATCAGGCCTGGTTTGAGAAAAAAATTCGCGCCGACCTGAATCAATGGGAAGCGAAATATCAAAGCGGCATTGACGTTGCAGAGCTTGATATCAATATGCTCGACGGCCACATTGGTGAAGGTTATGCCAAAGCGAGCGATGAAGTTCTGGAAACCATCGCCGCCGTCGCTAAAAGCGAGGGGATTGTGTTCGACCCGGTCTATACCGGCAAAGCTTTTAATGGATTGCTAAAGGAAATAGCAGCAGGGCGTTTTGATCAGCCTGAGGACCTCGTGTTCATGCACACCGGTGGCGTATTTGGCCTTTTCCCGTTCAAAGAACGATTCTCGCAATTAGCGAAAACCCGCGCGTAAGAAATTCACTTCACCAGTTCTGAATTCAATTGATTGACGACGACGCGTATAGCCAAGCGGGTAGCTTTCTACAAACCTGCCTGCAAGCTATAAACCCGCCTGCAACTTGGCATCTCAGGCATTGCATGCCACACTTAGCGAACGCACAGAGACCTGCTTATGGTAGACACAGCCAGCAAAAAACTCACCGTCGCGATTTCATCGCGTGCACTGTTTGATCTCAGCGACAGCCACGCCGTCTACACAGAGAAAGGGCTGGAAGCCTACAGTCGCTACCAAATAGACAATGAAGACACGCCACTAAAGCCTGGCGAGGCATTTCCATTAGTGCAAAAACTTCTCAAGATTAACCAGGCTCTCAAAGGCGAAGACCGAGTCGAAATCATACTGCTGTCCAGAAACAGCGCTGACACCGGCCTGCGCGTATTCAACTCCATTCAACACTATGAGCTGGATATATCACGCGCTGCTTTTTGCAGCGGTGAAAGTCCGCATCGCTACGTTGCCGCTTTTGGGTCCCACCTGTTTTTATCAACAGATGCTGATGACGTGCGTGATGCGCTTGACCAGGGCATCGCCGCGGCAACTTTACTTACCAAAGGTACCCGCTCGGTAGACAGCGAAACACTTCGCTTTGCCTTCGATGGTGATGCCGTTTTGTTTTCTGACGAAGCCGAGCGAGTCTTCAAAAAAGAAGGCCTTGAAGCCTTCGCAGAAAGCGAACAGCAATCGGCTCGAACACCCTTGAGCGGAGGACCATTCAGGCAGTTTTTGTCAGCCTTGCAAATTCTTCAAGGCGAATTTTCCAGAGATGAATGCCCAATTCGTACAGCACTGTTTACCGCGCGCTCTGCACCTGCACATGAGCGAGTGATCCGCACCTTGAGAGCCTGGAACATTCGTATCGATGAATCATTGTTTTTAGGTGGCATGCCAAAAGCAGAATTTCTGCGGGCCTATGGTGCGGATGTGTTCTTTGATGATCAGCAGGGCCATTGCGACCTTGCCAGTGAGCATGTTGCAACAGGGCATGTGCCTCATGGTATTGCAAATGAAGGGTAGACATCTTGTTTCTGGGTACTGGGAAGTTGCCATTTGTGGCACTGAGGTGAGAAAGTCATTTACAGCTGGCGAGACTGTTTGAGACAGGATGTCGAAAACCAAGCCCCCAGGGATGGGTTCACGGCGTGTCTCGCTAGCTGTAAATGACTTTTTCGCCGGTCCCCGAGATAATCAGGATTTGTTCCGTGTTCACCATTAGCTGCAAATCTCCCACTTAACTATTGCATTTCCAAGTATTCTGTAAAAGAATAGATAACGAGTTTCTTATTCTACTAGGGTATAAGGCGCCGTTGTGGTGCCGAGGAGCAATCATGAAATTACAGCAGCTCAAGTATATATGGGAAGTTGCCCACCATGACCTCAATGTATCGGCCACTGCCCAAAGTCTCTACACATCGCAGCCCGGCATCAGCAAGCAAATACGGCTGCTAGAAGATGAGCTGGGCATCGAAGTCTTCGCCCGAAGTGGCAAGCACCTCACACATGTCACCCCAGCCGGCGAAGCCGTATTACAAGCCGCAGGCGAAGTGCTCAGAAAGATCGACAGCATTAAACAAGTTGCCCAAGAGTACAGCAACGAAGAAAAGGGCAGCTTGTCGATCGCAACCACCCATACTCAAGCACGATACGCGCTACCGGGCACCATCACCTCATTCATCGATCGCTACCCCGACGTAGCCTTGCATATGCATCAAGGCACCCCAATGCAAATCGCCGAACTGGCCGCAGACGGCTCAGTCGATTTTGCCATCGCCACCGAAGCCATGGAGCTGTTCAGCGATCTAATCATGATGCCGTGCTACCGCTGGAATCGCTGCGTGATTGTGCCCAAAGATCATCCGCTCGCG
>JBGCDE010000162.1:0-7959 GCA_045105115.1 Pseudomonadales bacterium
TGAACGCTACGCAGGCTTACATACGAATTTGCTACGCGTCGTTTGAGGCCGGCGCTCCTAATCCAGCCGATATAGCACTACTGAAAGTACAGGCCAGTGAGACTATGGAGTTTTGCGCGCGCGAGGCAATGCAAATTCTCGGTGGCATCGGTTATATGCGTGGTAGTCGGGTAGAACGTATATATCGGGAAGTGCGGGTGAACGCAATCGGTGGCGGTTCTGAAGAAATTATGCGTGACCTGGCCGCACGACAGTACGGCCTGTAAACGGCGCTACTGGACTGTTACGAAACCCCTATCAGCTTCGAATACTGCGGAAACAGTCACGCACTTCAGTCACAAACAATTCAGGCTGCTCAAAGGCGGCGAAGTGCCCGCCTTTATCCAACTCATTCCAATGGATTAAGTTGGTAAAGCGAGTCTCAGCCCAACGCCTTGAACACAAGAATATTTCCTTTGGAAAAATACTACAGCCAGTCGGTATAGTGACCTGCTCCATGGACGTGGACGCAAAACTTTCCCAATACAGGCGCGCAGATGAGGCCGCCGCATTGTTCAACCAATAAAACATCACGTTATCTAATAACTCATCTCGGCCAAGCACATTTTCCGGGTGCTTTTCACCGTTTACTTCGCTGTCGGTCCATGACCAGAACTTCTCAACAATCCAGGCAAGCTGGCCGCTGGGAGAATCAGCCAATCCATAACCAAGCGTTTGCGGACGCGTGCTTTGCTGCTTTGAATAACCGGAGTCTTGTTGATCGTAATACGTAATGCCTTCCAAAGCCTTTTGCTCTAGATCGGTCAAATTGTCCATTGTGTCTGGATCAGGTGCGGCAATAACGAGGTTTACATGAATAGCGGCGCAATGTTCAGTTTCAGTGATACCTATGCTGGTTGTGACCATGCCGCCCCAGTCACCACCTTGTGCAACATAACGTTCGTAGCCTAATCGTGCCATCAACTCGCCCCAGGCTCTACCGATGCGCTCTACGTTCCAGCCAGCATTCGTTGGCTTGCCAGAGAATCCGTAACCTGGCAAATTGGGAATGACCACATGAAAAGCATCTTCTGCATTTCCGCCATGGGCAGTGGGATTGGTTAATGGCTCAATTACCTTTAAGAATTCTACCGGTGAACCAGGCCAGCCATGGGTGAGAATCAACGGCATCGCTTCGTCATGCGGACTGCGAATATGAAAGAAATGAATATCCAGGCCATCGATAGCGGTCTGCTGCGGATTTAATTCATTGAGCCTGCTTTCAAGGCGGCGCCAATCATATTCGTTCTGCCAGTAAGCGCACAATTCGCGAACATAAGACAACGGTATTCCCTGCTGCCAATCTCCGGTGGTTTCAGCGTCAGGCCAACGCGTAGCCGCAAGCCTGGCCTTTAAATCATCCAGTTGAGATGGATCAATATTAATCGCTGCTTGTTGTACGTTATTACTCATAAACTGCCCCTGCTTATCTACAATGCTTGCAAGCGATGATTGCCAACCGCAGAAATTAGACGGGCGGCGTCTTTGAAAGACAGGGCTTTTTCAGAGGCTGCATTACCATCCAGCCCTCTCTTGTACACGCCCTGAATAATACTTGCACTGCGAAACATGTTAAAAATAATATAGAAGTCCCAGTTATCGATTCGATCACGACCGCTTGTTTTGCAGTAAGCGGCCAGCATTTCTTCTTCGGCTGGTACGCCCAGTTCCAGGTAATTTTCAGGCAAAGGATCGCCGCCCGTGGCAATACCATTGTAGGGCTGACAAAGATACGCAAGATCACCCAATGGATGGCCGAGTGTACTTAACTCCCAATCAAGCACAGCCGATATATCAGAACTGCTCGGCGCCACCAATACATTACCCAGGCGATAGTCGCCGTGCACAATGCCTGAGGCGTCATCGTCAGGAATATTATCCGGCAACCACTCCATCAACGCATCCATGTCGGGTAACTCTTCAGTTTTTGAAGCCAGATACTGGCTACTCCAACGCTTGTACTGACGCGCGTAATAATTGCCAGGTCGACCAAACTCTTCAAGCCCAACATCCTCGGGGCGAATAGAATGTAATTCACCGAGAATACTGGCCAAATTTAAATAAGTGGCGCGACGTTCATCACTATTTGAGTCAGGCATGCTCGGATCTGTAAACACACGACCCTCAACAAAATCCATGACATAAAAGCTGGTGCCAATAACAGATTTATCTTCACACAAGCAGTACATGGTGGGCACGGGTACGGCTGTATCGCGCAAGGCATGCATCACTCGGTATTCTCTATCTACCTGATGAGCTGATGGCAGAAGCTCGCCAGGGGGCTGCTTGCGCATTACATAAGTTTTGCCTGGTGTAATTAGCTGGAAGGTCGGGTTGCTTTGGCCGCCTTCAAACTGCTTCACTTGCAACGGCCCTTCATAACCGTCTACATGCTGACCGAGGTATTCGCCCAAAACGTTCTGGTCGAATGTGTGCGCCGCGCGAACTTCTGTCAGCTCAATGTTGCTCATAGTGGATCATGCCTTGTAAGGAAGAGATCATTATTTCAAGTTCATCGGTGACCATCAAGCTACAATTCGATCAACTGCTTGCTGTTATGACGACTATTCGCCGTTGCATCGTAATCCACCTCATAAAAAGTGAGGCTCTGGCGATCAAACGTCAACACACTGGTTGTACGCGTACCGTAGCGGTCGCCTTCAATAAAAATGGATGACAGCAATTTCTCGAACTCAACTCCTACGCCAGTCTGAGGTAACAAGGTCTCATCGGCCTGGGTTGTGTCGCGCATGTCACCAATAAGTCTTTCAATGTCCAACTCGCGATCGGTGCGTTCAAGAACATGCGTCTCAAGTAAACTCACGCCACGCGACATCTTTGGCCAGTAGTCATCCAGCGGACCATTACTCACAGAATGGAAACCACGCCCCAGACTTACAAAGGTATTAGTAGCACTGTTATAAACTGTTAGCTCGTTCATGGTGCCGAACATCAGGTTGAACGGGTTGTATAAATGATGCGTATCGCACAGCTGTTCTTTAAACTGCACCTCAGATTCGCAGCGAAGATAGTCTGGTATAAGACCACCTCTGCTAATTGGATTATCTTTGTACAGATTCGGCATTCGCAAATTGGTAATGGCCGCTATACGCCCTGTCTTATTAACCGCTAGCCAGGTGCCGCCGGCCAGCAAATCGCGACCACCGTATATATCAGGCGAATCAGACCAAAAACGCGCCGTCTCGCTAGGACGTGCAAATTCCTCATCGCGATTGGCTGCAACAATCAGTGGATAGCGTGGATGCTCACCCAGTGCAACAAACAAAATACACACGGCAGAATTTCTTAGCTCAAACCACGAACTGGCAGCAAAGCACCATGCACAGCTCGCGCCGCATCAGATGCGAGAAAACAAATAACGTTAGCCATATCTTCAGGTGCTACCCATTTGGAAGGGTCGGCATCTGGCATATCAGCACGATTGCGTTCAGTATCAATCACACTCGGCAGAACCGCGTTCACATTGATACCTTGTTCACGCAGCTCCGCCGACAAACTTTCGGTTAAACGCATCACCACACTTTTTGATGTTGCATAAGCCGACATATTCGCCCCACCCTGCAGTGCACCTAATGCACCAACGTTAACGATCGCACCGCCACCCCGGGCCAGCAAGATCGGTGTTGCGGCCTTTACCGCATTGCGAAGCGTGCTGACATTAACTTTGAACAGGAAGTTCCATTCTTCGTCGCTTTCATCAAACGCAGTAGCGCCCATAGCAAACCCGCCCGCCAGGTTAAACAAGGCATCAAACGGCCCAATCTCTGCAAAGCATTTAAAACAAGCGTCCAGATCACACAGGTCAACATTAATGCATCGACGCTCTGGGCTGTTGCCTGCAATATCTGTCTCGGAAAATGCGACGTCTAAAAGCACTAAATTAGCGCCCCACTGAGCAGTAACGTCAGCCACAGCTCGACCAAGACCACCATTAGCACCGGTTATAACAACTGTTTTATCATTAAGATTCATAATTTGACCATTAAGTAGAAAACCACCCGATCAACAACCGGTGGTGTTATGAAAGACATGTATTTTTGGCGTACATGAGGCACTAAGCTATCGTTGCCCTAGACATTAGACGGCGGGTAAACAACAAGCCGGCAGGAAAAACCAGCAACCAAACTACGGCCAACCCAGCCAATGCAAACTCTGCTGGCACGCCAAACTCAGCCGCCCCAAGACGTACCGCGCCAAGATAAGTCAACGGTGCTGATATCGCACCCATGACACCTGCCAGTACCAACTTATTCTGTAATGGCTTGAACGCGATGTTGAAAGTTGTAGCCAAAATCGCCCATAGGCACGTCATCCAGAATGGTGCGAAGCCGCCTTGCTCAGCCCCCACGGGAATCAGTAATCCTTCACTCAACATCGCATTGTCGATCGCGAAACCAACCAAGACGGCTACCGCAACGACTATGGCGCCGCGTTGCCGCAAGTGACGCTCTTCCATGACCAAATACAGTGCGATCACCGCAAGCACAGCCAGCAAAGACCAGTAATTCCGAAGCACCACACAGGCGAGCCAGCCAAGGTTAAACAAGGCACCATTGAGTATTATTTTTAGCATGAAGTTATTGCGGTATTGCCTCTTCAAGATCGATTGCATCGCCTTCTTGAGCCGCTTCTATATCGGCATTACAAAATGGAAGATCAACCCACTGTTTATTGGAATACAGCTCAGTCTGGTCATCATAGTTTGCGGATGCGGGGTCAGAAGACTGCGAGTAACTTAACAGGCCATACGCATCCGGACACTCATCGGTATCCCAACCTACCGTTTGCATATAGCTGTTGCCGTGTCGGATATCACTGTAGCCTTCGTTGTCGATCAAGTCTGAGGTGATCACACTGAACAACATACTGCCAGAACCACCATGAATCGCAATGCGCTCACCATTACGTTCTGAGTACTGCACATCGCCCCAAGGAGCGTCGAGCGCAATGTTGGCATCCAGTAATGTTTGCACGCCGTCGGCCAGTGCCTGGCGCGCAGCTTCTATCACCGTATTATCAGCCGTATTAACCGTGCGCGGTGT
The DNA here is from genome assembly GCA_045105115.1 of Pseudomonadales bacterium. GTDB lineage: Bacteria > Pseudomonadota > Gammaproteobacteria > Pseudomonadales > JAUIET01 > JAUIET01. Next base: position 5,103 of record JBGCDE010000162.1, read on the forward strand.
ATTAACCGGATCCATCGCATCAAACTCCACTGACCACAGGTTCTCTATATCTCGCGCAGTGCGCCAGAACTCATAGAAAATATGACCACCGATTTGATCATTGTTATGCGTAGTATCCCAGGCATCCAAAATTGTGCAGGCCTGTGTGACGGCCGCAGGGTTTCCCGAATACACTGACCAATCCGCGGTATTTGTGCAAAGCGTTCTTACATCTGCCAGGACCAACTCGGCAGCCATATTGCGGCTGGAGAACAACATATCCTGTAGCAAGATCGGATTTGTGCCCGCCGCGCCCAGGCCGTCGCTACCCGCGATGCGTTCTTGCATCTGTATAAAGGCCAATCGCGTTCTAAGGCTTTGTTCCACTTCTTCCGCGCCAACAATCTGCGGGAACCCGGTCAGCAAGCTGTCGGGATTTGACAACCAATAGCTGTCGTTAGCATTTGCGACATAACTGGTATTGATCAACTTCGGTAAACGCTCATAACCAATAACACCCGCAACCGGAGCATCCGCGTCTGTTGTGAGTTCGCAGTCGGCTATGCTGCCATTCAGTGTGGTCAGACCGAAGTCAGTTAGCAACGGCGCGATCGCTCCTGTAATGCAATCGGTTCGCTGCATTTCTGTTACGTTGGCCACTGCAGATATATCACCATAAAAAGCGGTTCCTGCGCGATCAGCTGCGATGGTATTTACCCAGGGAATGCCGATGTTTGCGAGTGCGGTTTCCAATTCAGCAATCGTTCTGGCCTGACCTACGTCACGCCAGGTCGACAAACCACGCACGTTGTCGGCGTTGATGTCGCGCAAGGTGTACAAGGTTCCAGTACCTGCCGCTACGGGCCAGCCCGCAAGCAAGCCACTGACGCTGCCGAGATCTATGATCAAGCCAAAGTGCGAGAAGTAGAAAGTATGAGACTGCTGCTCCATACCACCAGCGTCATTTTGAACATCTATGGTAATCGTCTGGCTAGTGATGTCGCGCATTTCACCTTCAAATTCATATTGCATTGGATCATCTGGATTCAACTGCAATTCATGCAACACGAATCGCGACCCAGTCGAGACGGTGTGCGACCAGGCGAGATCTGAGTTGAAACCAATACTCACCAGCGGAAAGCCATGCAATGCCGCACCCATCACATCATATTCTGGCTCAGCGGCGCCTTCTGGTGTCATGGTTAAGTGAACCATCGCGAAACGGTTAGAGCCAGACCACGGAAAATGCGGGTTGCCCAGCAATGCGCCTCCGCCATTCTGGGTAACTTCCGAGCCAGTTGCGTAGGCATTGCTGCCTAGCTGCTCAGGTTTCGGTAAGGCTATGCGATCTACTGCTCTTTGTATTTCTCCAAGATCCAGTGCAGCTATCATTTCAGTTGCAGCCTGAGCATGCTTTGGGTCTAAAACACGATTCACAGGAGCGTCAGAAGAAGACCCTGCTGGCACTGTTGCATTGGCTGCAGTTGCTGCAGGTGCTTCTGCGGCAAATATGAAGTCGGCCAATGGCTCGCTGCTGGCACGCACTGCGAGCTTGCGCAGCATTTTCCCATAATCTATCAGTGTGATTTCTCTCACCCAAGGCTCATCAACGCAGCCTTCGTCGCCTGCTGGCAGATTGGCAGCACCGGTATCTCTAAGATAACGATTAAAGCCAGCCACGTAGCCCTCGGCCAGCGCGCGCATGTCATCACCTAAAGAATCAAGAAAGACGGCCTCAACATCATCTCCTAGAAGTGCGAATACAAAGTCAGCGGCCAGGTCGCCTTCGTCACCGAAGTAACGTTGAGACTGCCCGTTGGCAACCACAATCTCGCGCATCAGCACACAAAAGTTTTGCGAGGCGTACGCATAGCCATGGCCATATCCGAGCCCAGCCCAATCGCTGGCTTGCACATGGGGTATGCCAAACTGTGTGAAACGCAGGTTCGCCGTAAACGCGGGAGGATCCGGCTCTGGGTCAGGGTCAGGATCTGGGTTGGGCATAGGATTAGGCGTAGGCGTGACGGGCGCTGAACCCCCTCCTCCGCCGCCACATGCCATCAGGCTGGCCAGCATCAGCAACAATAACAAATGTTTGAACAGGCTTGAGAAGGTCACCACAACGATACACCGGCTAAAAAAACAGGCTTGAAGTCTATCGAATGAACAGGGCCACGTCATTAGCCGCCGCGAATTGCTCGTAAACTTGGCAACCGTGCGCGCGTCTCTTACAGAGAGCGACCTTCGTCACATATCGGCAAAGCAGCGACTGATTGACTAGAAAGCGTCCGCAGATGTCTTATTCTGATTGTATGTATATCAAACAACGCAATCTCAGGACGAACACCATGTCACACAGCTATAAGTCACTGATCGCAGCGGGCAGTCTGGGCCTGATATTGGCCAGCGGCAGCGCTTACGCAGAGAATCAGGGTTCCAGTAAGGCAACAGCGCCGGTGATTAAGCCCGACAGCCTGTTTGGCAGTTTCGGCTCGTACTTTGACAAGCTGGCTGAGTACATCGAAAATGCCATTCGCAACAATCCAGAGTTGCAAGCAAAGATCGCCGAGGCCGAGGCCAAGGCAAAAGAGCAAAAGACTCCGGCTACTCCTGTGGTAACAACACCGGTAAACAAGCCAACTTCGCAAAGCCCGGCCACGCGTTTTCAAAGCCCTAAGGTCAGTACACCTACACCGATTGTTGCACAACGACCAGTGGTGAATAAACCAACCGTTACACCTAGCCCACAGGTAAGACCAAACACAACCCCCGCTGTACCCACTGTTGCTTCTACGCCAAGCACGCAGTGGACTGGCAGCTGGTTTCAATCGCCTAGACGTTGGTGGCAGACTCAATTAACTAACCAGCCGCAAGTGAG
>JBGCDE010000163.1:0-48002 GCA_045105115.1 Pseudomonadales bacterium
CGTAAACTAGTGTTGCGTCAGTATCGCCGCGGCGGTCTGGTAGGGTCGCTGGTCAAGCGCAGTTATCTGTGGACCGGTTTGGAAAACACCCGCCCTTTTTGCGAGCTTAAGTTATTAGCCGACATTCAACAGACGCCAGTGGCTGCTTGCAAGCCATACGCCGCACGTATTATTCGCAAAGGTCTTGTATATCAGGCGCAACTTATCACCGAGCAAGTACTTGACTCAGAAACTCTCGGTGAATTGCTACAGAGTTCCCAGGTAAGTAACGATATTTTGCAGGCTACCGGTCAAGCAATTCGGGTAATGCATGATCAGCAAATTCATCACGCTGACCTGAACGCGAACAATATTCTGATCAGTAATGGTGACGCAGTACTCATTGATTTTGATAGAGGGCGTGTTCGCGCATCACGACTGCTGGATTGGCGTGGCACTAGCCTGGAGCGCTTGCGTCGTTCAATTAATAAGTTGCAACAGCGCCACGGTTTTGAGTTCAGTGATGAGCAATGGCATTGTCTGTTGCAGGCCTACAGCGCTTAAGGCCATACCCCCGGCGAAGAATAATCTTCACGCTCCGCGTACCACCGAAAAAACATTATTCTTCGGATATTTTTCCATGAACCATTCGGCAAAATCATCAGCAGGCAAAGGTTTGCTAATGTAATAGCCTTGTATGAAGTCGCAATTCTCCGAGCGCAAAAATTCCAGCTGTTCTATCGTTTCTACACCTTCCGCCACCACTTTCATTTTCATGGTCTGACCCATGCTGATAATGGTTTTGGCAATGGCTGCATCGTCTTTGTTGTGCGGTAGATCAATCACAAAGTCTCTGTCGATTTTTAAATAGTGCACAGGAAAATGTTTTAGATAGGCCAGCGACGAATAACCCGTACCAAAGTCATCAATTGCTAACTTTAATCCGAACTCGTTTAATTCGGCCAGCAGCTCCACAACATTGCTGCCTTTGTCCATGATGCCTGATTCCGTAATCTCCAGCTCCAGCATGCCTGGCGACAAACCGGTATCCAGTACCGTTTGCTTAATAGTGTTCACCAGCTCCGTATTTTGGAACTGAATCGAAGACAGGTTTACCGCCACCACAATATCGCCCATGCCGCTATCGCGCCATAGTACTTGTTGCTTACAAGCCTGCTTTAATACCCAGTCGCCCAATTCAATGATAAGACCACTTTCCTCGGCAACCGGTACAAACTCGGCGGGTGATACAAAACCGCGCTCGGGGTGATTCCAGCGCAACAAGGCTTCTACGCCTTTTAAACGATTAGTATTAATGTCGATAACTGGCTGATAGTTTAAACTGAAGTGATCGTGCAAGAGACTCTCTTGCATGTCTTCCTGCATTCGCCGCCTGGCCTGAACTTTTTGCTCAAGTTTGTGATCGAACAATCTATAAAGGCCCAGACCCGCTTGTTTGGATTGGTACAGTGCAAAATCCGCTTTTTTCATTAATGCGGCTACGCTGTCTGCGTCATCCGGGTACAGAGCTATCCCTACGCTTTGCGTAGTGCCGAACTGGTTATTATCGAAGTGTATGTTTTTTCGACCTTCATACAAAATGTCACTGGCGTAATTCTGAATTGTTTCACCACGATTGATGTTGGTAGCGATAATAGCGAACTCATCGCCCCCTAATCGGGCGACAGTATCTGTGGTTCTTGATCTTGCTTTCAGCTTGTGCGCGATGGATTTTAGCAGCTCATCACCGGCCATATGACCGTAGGCGTCGTTGATGTCTTTGAACTTATCAACGTCAACCAAAATCAATGCCAGTGATAAGCCACTACGCTCAGCCTGTTCACTGGCTTCTTTAAGTTTCAGATTAAACAAAGTGCGGTTCGCAACCCCAGTAAGACTGTCGTAGTGCGCAAGCTCGGTAAGTTCACTGGTGTTAGTCATGATTTGACGTCGCCAGTTGGCTGCTCGACTCAACACAAATGCCCACATCAACGCTAACAGCGCTGAAACCAAATAGTTAAAATATTTCGCCTTATCCTGACTCTCTCTCAGCGCTGCTCGGTTGCTCATGGCTGTAGCGCTCAGTGCGTTTTGTAATTCGAATTGTGCTCCGTTGTATTCCGCTCTTAAATCGGTGTAGAAATCATCATGCAATAACTGTTGAGCGCGCTCTTTGCGTGAGCTGGCAATGGCGGCGAAGGCCAAATCTTCTACTGCCAGCAAACGCTGGTTGAGAGCTTCAATCTTGCTGATAGAAGAAGTTGTACTGCGCATGGTCGCCTTGCGAATACTGGCTTCTAACATCGAGGATGTTAAGGCATGCCGTTGCTGCCAAATACCCTTGGGATCGCCACTGTAGGCGGCAACCTGGGCCGACATAGACAATACTTCGTCGTAGTAACGGATCTCGCCGGACAATTCAGCCAGATCTAAGCCACGCTGCACGCTATCTTGTATGCGTGACTGCAAGCGGTCGAGTTTGATTTGCGAAAATATAGTAGCTGCTGCGGTGAGCAGCACCGCAACGACAATAAGCAATTCGGATTTTCGAGTGCTTTCCATGCGCTCTTATTACTGCATCAGTCCATATCTTTTACAGTGTAGATAAAAAGGCCAAACAGCAGAGTTTCAGCGTGGCGCAGAGCTCCCACACGCGGAAGCATTCAGTTCGAATAAACTGAATAAATTCATTGCGATACAATTGTTAGAAGTAAATCATAAGTGCACTGTCAGGTTTTCGACAGCACACTTATTCGCTGAACGGTAGATGAGCGTTAAGCAGCGTTCAATGGTTTGCTGATTTCAGCCCAGTCAATGTCATAATCGTCCGGCATGTTCTCAAACTCCAACAAGCCAAGCTCTTCAAATTTAGGTCGTACTGCATCCGTCAGAAGCCCGATTCGACGCAAGTTTGGAATGATGCGCGTAAACAACAAGTTTCTAAACTGACTGACCAACGGGCCTTTCAGGTAAATCTCGCGGGCCTCTTCCACGTTCCAGCCAAAGTGCTCGAACACACCGGTAGGAATCAAGCGCTCACGCGCTACCACGCAAGCCTCATACGCAAACATTGCGCGATCTTCTTTTTCCTGCTCGGAAAGCGTTTGCACGAAGCCTTCGAGATAGTTGACACCAAACGTTACGTGCCTGGCCTCGTCGCGGATAATGTAATGCAATAGCTCGCCGACTATGCTGCCCTCAGAGACCATTTTCATGGTGTTGAACGCAGACAAAGCGAAGCCTTCAATCACTAATTGCATGCCAATAAATTTCAAGTCCCAACGCGGGTCGGTCAGAATTTTATCCAGCAGAAACTTAAGGCTAGGGTCAATCGGATAACTATGTCCAATGCGGGTTTGAATCAGTTTATTGAACGCTTCAACGTGACGCGCTTCATCAAAGGTTTGCGAAGCGGCATACAGCTTGGCGTTGTAACTGGGCGCACAACACGCTAGTTGCGACGCCACCAGTAAAGCACCTTGCTCACCGTGCAAAAATTGCGACAAGGTCCACGCATTCAGGTGATGATTGACTTCCTTTCGGCCTGCCTCATCCAGCTTTGCGTAAGGCTCGTAGTTGAGGAATGTATTCACATCGGGTGCGATCTCTTCTTGCATTGGCAGCGACCAGTCGATATCTACTTCCACATTCCAGTTCAGCTGCTTACCCAGTTCGTAGAGTTTACGTATGCGATCGTCTTGAACTGAATAATCCCAGTTATAACTGCCGGTTAATGGGGTCTCAAAAATTTCAACAACGTGTTGAACATCTGCCGGGCTTAAGTCCGGGTCATCAGGACCCTTGTACTCGGCGTATTCCGGAAACTCAACTACGTTTTTTGGGGGCTTACTGACATGCCGTATATCCATACTATTCTCCTCTCATCAATAACATAAAGAATACGCTTGCCTAATTAGACAACAAGGTGATTGAATGCCTATATTGAGTCATTGCGGGCCATAACAGATCAATCCATATGCAAGTGAACGTTAAAGCATCAATTCCGGGCGTTGGTGGTCCGGTGCGAATGGTGTTGCTCAAGATGCTCGAGCAGCGCGGAGTCAGCGTGGCCAGGCTGTGCAATGGCACACAGTTGCAGGTTGATAGGCTGCAAGATCTTGATTATGAAATGCCGATTGACGAATTTGAGACATTGCTGGTGCAAAGCCTGCGTATATCAGCATGCCCGGATCTTCTGCTGCGCTACGGTCAAGAGATCAGTCTGGCCTCGCTTGGTGTGCTGGGTTATGCCTTTATGTGCTGCGCAAACCTGCGCGAAGTGCTAGATCTGCTGCTTAGATACCACCGGCTTATTTCGCCCACCTGCGATATTCGTTATTCGGTGGGTGAACGTGAGGTGTGTATCACTTTACACAAAGGTCTACTGAATTCAAAAGTAACATCGATAGACAGTGAAATTCTGTTTTCTTCAGCAACCACGGCGCTCACCAGTTTGCTGGGCGAAAATGACCTGGAATTGAGAGCGCAATTCAGTCATGCGCCGCCACTGTATTCAAATGCCTACGAGTCAGTATTTGGCGATAATATAGAATTCCAGACGGCGGCTAATAGTTTGTATTGCAACGCTAAATTGCTGGAACGGCCGCTGCAGTTTGCTAACCCTTTGATGAAGCAGATTTACCAGCAACAATGTGACGCCTTGCTTGAGAGAATGGAGCAGGGTCGCTACAGCATACGTGTACAGCAGCTACTACTGGAGCAGCCCGGCCAATTTCCGGGCATTGAGCAAACAGCCCAGCGACTGCAAGTAGGCTCGCGAACGCTCAGGCGCCGACTAGCGAGTGAAAATACAACGTACAAACAACTGGTACAGGAAGTGCGTTGCCAACTGGCTGAGGAATACTTGCGTTCCAGTCCCTTGTCCATTCAGGAAATAGCAGATATGTTAGATTATTCCGATGTGGCCAATTTCAGGCGCGCGTTTATTGTATGGAAAGGTGTATCGCCCGCCAAATTTCGCAGTGGCCATTGAAACAGTTTGAAAGGAAATGCGAGCGCTGATAGTACTTGTTTAAGTTCGCGTTACTAGTGACAATAAGTCTTTCAATCTAGGGCCAGTGTTTTCATGCGTCTAATTGCGACTTTTTGTTTAGTTGGCTTGCTATCGACTTTTGTGTCTATTGCTCAGGCAGCACTGCCAGCAACAGACGGTAGCGGTAAGCCACTACCTTCTCTGGCGCCATTGGTAGACAAGGCCACGCCAGCGGTAGTCAACATAGCAACCTCTACTACCCAGCGCAGTAATAACCCGCTGTTTAATGATCCGTTCTTTAGGCACTTTTTTAACGTACCTCAACGTCAATATCGCGCTAAAAAAGTTCAAAGCGCGGGTTCCGGCGTTATTCTCGATGCGCGAAAAGGCATTGTTGTTACTAATCATCACGTGGTTAAAAACGCCGATGAAATAAGAGTCATTTTGCATGATGGTCGGGTTATGGACGCGGAGCTGGTAGGCAGCGACCCAGAGGTTGATATCGCTGTGCTGCGGGTTACTGCGCGCAATTTGGTCCAGATTAAGGTGGCCGATTCCAGCCGCGCACGGGTGGGTGATTTTGTTATTGCGATCGGTAATCCGTTTGGCTTAAACCAAACAGTCACTACCGGTATTATCAGTGCGTTGGGCCGCACCGGTCTTGGCATTGAAGGCCTGGAAGATTTTATTCAAACGGATGCCTCTATCAATCCGGGCAATTCTGGCGGCGCATTGCTTAATTTGAACGGCGAGCTTCTTGGTATCAACACGGCTATTATCGCGCCGTCGGGTGGCAACGTGGGAATTGGTTTTGCGATACCGGCTAACATGGCATTGGCAAGCGTTAGCCAGATCGTTGAGTACGGTGCTGTGTCGCGCGGCCGAATTGGCGTTGAGACTCAGAATATTGACGAAGAGTTGGCGCAAGCATTTGACTTGCCTTCCCGGGCAGGCGCCTTGATTGCAAGTGTTGAGCCCGGTTCTCCCGCCGACCTGGCGGGTCTGCAAGCCGGTGACGTTATTGTTGAGCTTGATGAGCAGAAGGTTAAAAGTTCACGTTCGTATCAAAACGCGATTGCTTTATTGCGCATAGGCGAGCAAGTCAAGATTACAGTTGTAAGAAACGGCAAACGGAAAACAGTGCGCTGCACGATTGCTGACCCTTTTGACTTCGTTAGCAATCAGTTGCAAAGCCCGATGGGGGTGCATCTTGACGGCGCAAGATTCAAGGAAGATTCGAAATTGGGTTTAGTGGTAGTTCGGCTAGAGCAGGGCTCAAATGCCTGGCAGAGTGGTTTGCGCTTGAACGATGTCATTCTAAGCGCCAATCGGCGTAAAGTCAGAACAGTTGAACACCTGGATTACGCCTTAAAGCTCAGCAATTCACAATTGTTGCTGCGAGTGCTGCGTGGCAACGCGGCGCTTTATCTGGTGATTAGATAGTCTGCTGATAAGATAGAAAGTGAGTACGCTGAGCGCGTATAATTGAGCTGAATGCATTTACAGGTAACCCCATGAACGAACTCAGTGCCCCGGCTAACCCTAATCTGGTCACGCTCACTTACGTGATTTATGGTTTGCACTTATTCGGAGTCGTGACAGGCCTGACAACTGCCGCCATGGTGGTAACAGCGTTTCTGACGGGTTGGCCATCCATTCTTGCGGTCATATTGAATTACGTGAAACGCGGTGCAACTCGCGGTACGTTTCTTGAGTCGCATTTCAGGTGGCAGATTCGAACGTTTTGGTACGCGCTTCTTTGGTTCGTAATTGCCGGCGTATTGGTACTAACGGTTATTGGTATTCCGCTGGCCTGGGTGTTGGTTTTAGTAGTGGGTGTATGGGTTGCCTATCGTATGCTACGCGGTATCTTGCGCCTGCTTAACAACCAGCCAATGCCAATTTAATTTTATTATGACTGACTTTAATGAATACCTGGGTGAACGAAGCTTCGCGAGTTATTGCGAAGAGCTGGACGAGCGCGGCTATGTTATTTTCGAGAAAGTTTTGCCACAAAGCAAAATTAGTGATTTGAAAGCAGCGTTAAAGCCATACCTGAATAACAATATGCAGGGGCGAAATGACTTCGAAGGTTTGAAGTCTAATCGCGTGTACGCATTGCTGGCGAAAGGCGAGCCCTTTGTTGAGCTGAGCTTGCATCCGCTGGCGCTGGCTTTTGCAGAGCGAGATCTGGGTGAGTCTTGCATTTTGTCGGCGTGCCTGGCGATTAATTTACAGCCGGGCGAAACAGTGCAACCCTGGCATACCGATGACGGCCACATCAATATTCCGAGACCTCGCCCATCTGCAGGTATCAGTGCGTTCTGGGTGCTTGATGACACGACTGAGTTGAATGGCGCGACAGAGGTTTTGCCTGGCAGTCATAGCTGGGCAGAGGGTGACATTGACCTAAACGTATTTAATGACACTCAAGTGCGCGACGTTAACGACGACCCGCAGGCGCATCCCGACGCAGTCAAAGCGATACTGCCCGCCGGTTCACTAATGATTGCAAAAGGCGGTTTGTTGCATCGCGGTGGCGCTAACAGATCTGATCTTGATCGTTTGATTGTTACGCCGCAATACGCGCCTGGCTGGGCCAGGCCGTTAGAAAACATGCTGTTGGCTGTGCCGCCTGATATAGCGAAAACACTGCCCAAGCGCGCACAGGAATTAATCGGTTATTCGATTCACCCGCCATTTATGGGTTATGTCGATGGTATGCATCCATCAAGAACGTTGCCCGCTAACTGAATATTAATCACTTGCGAACAACAAAACCAAGGAACCCACCATGTCTGTAGATGCCGAACACATTGCTAAAGTATTGCAAGCCTATGTAGACGCTGTGGGTGGTGACAGCGTAGAAGACATCGTCAAATTGTACGCAGAAGATGCTGTTGTGGAAGACCCTGTTGGGTCACCACCGCACAAAGGTCACGCCGCACTCAGAGAATTTTATCAAATAGCCGTAGACGCTGTTGAAAAAATGGTACTGGAAGGTAACCCTCGAATTCGTGACCATTGGGGTGCAGCAGCCATGTGCGCATACCCCAAAGGCATGGACATGAAGTTTCGTATGGAAACCCTGGACGTGATGGAATTCAACGAACAGGGCTTGATTACTCGTATGACAGCGTATTGGGGCGACACCAACATGGTTGAAGAAGCTTAACTACGGTTTACCGATTAAATCCCCATTTTCACCATGGCGTCCATCACCGTTCGGAATAACTTTTCCGCTGTGGGGTGCTTGGCCGCAAAATCCGTTTCCAATAAGGTGGCGGTTTCCATCATTGGGCTAATATTGTAAGGCTCACCGTCTTCAAGAGCGTCAATATGCTTTCCCAGCTCCCCTAACAGGCGGCGGCTCTCTTCATCAAGCTCGGTGTCGGCCAGTTCTTGTTTCAATTTACCTAAAAGTGTTTTTAGTTCCTGGGCGCTCATCAGTGTGCTCTTTGCAATGCGAGAACTTATGATACCAAACTTGCAGCATTAGTAAGCCGATCAAGCCGAAAAGCAATTGCATGCCTATACTTCCGCCGCCTCCACTGCCAGTGCTTACGGCTATTTGTACAAAAGCTCGGTCATTCAATTCATCCTCTAATGGAAGCTCGATCATGTCTACCGAGTCGGCTGGCCCGAATTCTGCCACCAGGTCGCCATCGAAGGCGTCATAAACCTCTATCAGCGCATCGTAGTAATCCGACGGGTAGCCTTCAAGCAGATCGGTTTCCACCACGTAATTGTCGCTGGCGTCAGATTCCAAAACGCTAAAGTTTTCTGTAACAGCGTATTCCGTCCATACCCCACCATTGCGGCTCAGGTAAAGTCGAGCGAACACATCGGCAACCAGGTAACTACTGTCTACGTCGAAATCAACAATTAGCCGAGTGTAGTGACCATCAGCGTCGTCATCGAATTGCAAAGCGGTGACCGCAGAATACACCCAAAAGCCAGTATTCAGCACCGCCGTCTGTGAGCGTGGTCGGGTCTTGCGAGCTTCGTGTTCTTTGTTTTGCATATTCGCCGCAGTGGAGCGCGTAATTTGTTTCGCCTGCTCACTGCTGTCAGCATTCAAACCCTCAGTGGCGCCGTAGCTGCCCGTTGCAAAACTCATCATCAGCGCGGCCGCCAATGGCAGCCACGCTGTTTTTTTTCTGAATATATCCATCCGCCTTACCTCATCATTAGACAAGGTTATTACAGCAAGGCGTTGCTGAATGTAGGCTGAAATGAAACTGAACGCAAGCTGATTGCATCCGCCAGTCGCTTGTCGCATAGTTCGTACATTGTGTGCCTCGCAGGAAAATCAAAAATCATGAGCAAACCAAGCATTGCGTTCCTGGGGCTAGGCGTTATGGGTTACCCCATGGCGGGTCATTTGGCGAAAGCTGATTACGCTGTCACTGTCTACAACCGCTCAATCAGCAAGGCTGAAAGTTGGTGTAAAGAGTACTCCGGAAACTGTGTTAGTACGCCCAGTGCGGCGGCGGCCAATGCTGACATTGTGCTGGTTTGTGTAGGCAATGACGACGACGTACGCTCTGTGGTTTATGGCGATGACGGCGCGCTGGCCAGCATGAAAGCAGGTGCGGTATTGGTTGACCATACAACTACCTCGGCGGTGCTAGCCAGAGAGCTTGCGCACGCCGCGCAGCAAGCCGGTGTTGGCTTTATTGACGCACCGGTATCAGGCGGGCAGGCCGGTGCTGAAAATGCTGTACTCACCATTATGGCGGGCGGTGAACCAGTAATGTTTGACAGTGTCAGCCAAGCGCTGAACGTTTACGCGCGCAAATGTGAATTAATGGGTGAAGCGGGCAGCGGTCAATTGACCAAAATGGTCAATCAGATATGCATAGCTGGCCTGGTGCAAGGTTTAGCAGAGGGTCTGAATTTTGCAGAGCTTGCCGGCCTTGACGCACACAAGGTGGTAGAGGTTATCTCCAAAGGCGCTGCGCAATCATGGCAGATGGAAAACCGATACGAGACTATGCTGTCCGGCCAGTACAATCACGGTTTCGCGGTTGAATGGATGCGCAAAGACCTGGCCTACGGCATTGCCGAGGCGAAATCGCATGGTGCAGAACTAGCGGTAACTGAAACCGTCAACGACTATTACGCCGAGGTGTTGGATTTGGGCGGCGCGCGTTGGGATACTTCGTCGCTGCTTGAGCGTCTTAAGCAACGCCGCTCCTGAAACCACCCGTAGTCTGGTCTTCGACTGCTAGCTTAGCTAGTGGTCTTGGATTTGACCGTGCTGGGCTTGGCTTGCTTGTTGCTCTCGCGTAACTGCTTGTCAATATCGTCGCTGATCGCATTCATGCGAAACTCAGCTAGCTTGCTCGTGTGACGTTCCAGTTCAGTTGGCTGAATGCTGGTGGCTGTCTTGTGAGTAAGTTTCTCTTTCACTTTAAGCTGTTGGTCGGCTTGTGCGTTAGCGGCAATCCCTGCCAGTACCATGATTGCCGTAAATGGTCGTAATCGCGATCTCATCGATCTGCCCCTGAAATAGTGTGGACGGCTATGTGTGCCATGAAATGTTACCTTAGGTAACAAATATAAGAGTAACACACAGTTCAGCCAATGCAACGAAATTACTACCTTTCGTCGGCAAGTCATAGTTTATTATTCTATTATAATCAGTAAGATACAGACATAACTGCAAGTTATCTGGCATATAGCTGTGCGGAATATGGTGTTACCTAAAGAATCAGTGCTATACGGCTGGTGAGTTTTTGATCAAATCGCTTCAAGATGCCAGGTTTTATTCCATTGCTCAATTTCAAAATGGTCGGTAAGCGGAAAGCCCGGAGGGCGCTGTTCATGCAGACGCTGATCAAAGCGCACCCGGGTCCGATAGCGTGGCTCGGTAGCCGTGAGAGAGCCAGCGCTGAGGCTGCCAAATACACTGAGAATGCCGTTGTTATGGTCTGAGTGATTTCGTACCGCGAAACGGCGTTTAGCGTACAAAGCGCCATGCACATGCAAGTCACCCTTGCCTGTTTTCTCAATCCCGGCCACCTCTATCACTTTGTCTGATACCAGACCCAGAAAGTCAGTGGTGTTTTTTGAAGCGTCTGCATACACCAGATCGTTGGATATAATAATTCGCTCTGGGGAATACACTAAAATCTTGCCATGCACTTTGCCTTGCACGCACAGGCGAACTTTACTGTCTGCGATCAGGTAGGCCATATTATCTGGCAATTCGACTATTTGAACATTGGTATCATCATGCTCCGTACGTAACTCCATACTGCCATTTTCTAAAAATGTTAGATGACTGTGCTCGGAAAAACGAATCAACTGTTGTTCGTCTATGTTCAGGCTCTCGAGCTGCGGGCGAAAACTGCCGGGCAAACGAATACTTTTCACGCCGGTTTTTAAGCCTCCTCTAAATATATCGCTTCGGCGGATGAAACCCACACTGTTCTTTACCCGTATTCTTTGTGCGGCCGTGGTCACTGAGTCATAGAACACCGGCATTACGTCGCGACTATAGGCTATGTGTATTTCAGAGTTGGAGTGAAATCGCCCTTCGAGCTCGTCGTTGTGTAGTTCAACCGTCGGGTCCCAATGGTCCACTAGCTGCGCGTAGTTTGAAAACGCCAGCTTTTTAAGACTCATTTGCGTAGAACGGCGCTCGCCATTGTCATCCGTGCTGATATCAACCAGCACGCGGTGTAAACCGGTGTGATCGGCAGGCGGCATCTTGGTAAACCTGGCTTGGTAGTGCTTGCCTTTGTATCGCCAGCGCCTACTGGCGTTCTCGCTTGCTACTTGGGTAAGCTGACGAGCCCATTTTGATATCTTCCTTTCCAGCATATTTTCCTGTTTTGCTGAAAGTTTTTCAGTCTCGGCTGACGTATCCGCAGCGGGTTGAGCTATTTTTCTTGCCTTGAACTCTGCGACCGAAAACGTCAGCAACGATTGGTTGGACTGAGCGGTTTGGGCTTCAACCGCTGCGTCTGCATCTCGCCTTGAAACTAAGTCTATTCGCGGTTCTGCACTAACATCGCTTATTGTTGCTCTCGTGCTAGACTCAGGTACGATTGTTTTAGCTGCTGTAGCGTTTAGAGGGTCTGTTGGCGCTGGTGTGGGTAAGGCTGTTCCGTTAATAAACTCGCTGTCACTGTTGTCGGTGTCTACGCTGACCAGTAATAAAGGCGCGCTTATTTGCACATCAAAACGTTCGCCAAGCATCAAGTAGGCGGCTGAAAATCCTGCGAAGTGAGCCAACACGGAACACAGTGTTGCCAGAATTATTGTTTGACGTATCACGCAATACTACCTCCGATGTTGGCGAGTATAAGTCAAACCGCTACCTTAATGGCAGCGAAGCGTGTAGTGCTGTTTCATAGGCGCAATCAATCCAGTCACAAACAAGGTTCACTTTCTCGTACGCCGGCGTACAATCGTGCTATGCAGTTATTTCAAGTGGGGCGAAAAAATGAGCTCAATATTACTGATGCCGTTTCTGGCAGTTGCTATTTCTGCGGAGCAAAACCCAAACAGTGGCCATAACGGCCATCATGTGTGGGCAAAAATAAGCGAAGTTCAAAACCTTGACGGCGAAACTATCTGTCAGTGGAAATGCGCTGGCTTGCAAGGCGGCTTTCGTGGAGAGCATTACGTGAGTACCACCCGACGCGGTTACTGTCCAACACCACGCACAGTGAGCAAACGCAATTATCTGGAAGAAGACATGCGTGGTCGTAACCACGGCCGTGATGTGCGTGTACGCTAAATACCTTTATAACTGCTGATTGAATGCACACTTACAATAACTCGCTGTGGTTTTCGCCTACTGATCTTACTCGCTACATGGAAAGCCCGTTCGCAAGCTGGATGGACCGTGGTGCCTGGCATAAGCCGGAGTTGCGCAGCTTAGGCGACCCTGCAGACTCGCTAATGCATGTGTTAAAAGATCGCGGTTTTGCACATGAGCAACTTCTTCTGGAAGATTTTTACGCGCAAGGTCTGAGCGTTATTGAAATAGACGCACCGGATATTGCGGTGCGCCATCAGCAAACTCTGGACGCATTGCGCAGTGGTGCCGATGTGGTGGCTCAGGCCTATCTCACTCAGCAACCCTTTGCTGGCTACGCAGACTTTCTGGTCAAGGTGCCCGGCCAAAGCGCACTGGGTGATTATCATTATGAAGTCTGGGACGCCAAGCTGGCGCAATCGGCACGTGCAGCGTTTTATATGCAGCTGGCCTGTTACGCTGATATGTTGTTTGACATACAACAACGCCATGCTGAGTACCTTACGGTGGCGGTAGGCAGTGGTGAACTTGTTCGCGTGCCAAGCCGACAAAGCCGTCACTACTACTCGGTGCTCAAGCAGAGTTTTCTGCGTTTTCAGGCTCACTTTGATCCGCATACACCCGCCGACCCCGCGCATTCTGCCAATTGGCTGAATTGGTCAACGGAAGCTGAACGACAACTTTGTGAACGCGATCATTTGTTTCAAGTGGCCACTATCACGCGTGGTCAAATGAAACACCTGCAGGCGGCGCAGATAGGCACTATGCAAGCACTGGCTGAAAGCGCAGAGGCCAGTGTAAGCGGTATTCAAACGTCTGTGTTTCAGCGTCTTCAACAGCAAGCGCGCTTGCAAATACAAAGCCGGGGTCAGGCAAGGCCAGCCTATCAAGTGTTGTCTGTGCCCACCGAACAAGCCGGTCAGGCAATTGGTCTTGCGATGTTGCCGCCGCACTCACCGCTGGACATATTTTTCGATATTGAAGGCAATCCGCTGGCCGAAGGCGGGCTTGAATATCTCTGGGGCGCAAGCTATTTCGAAGCAGACGGCACACGTCAGTTCAAGGACTTCTGGGGGCATAACGCCAAGCAGGAAAAGCAGGCATTTATCGGCTTTGTGCATTGGGCGTATCAGCGTTGGCAGCAAGACCCTGGTATGCACATTTACCATTACGCCAATTACGAGGTGGCCGCCTGCAGAAAGTTAATGGGTCGGTATGCCGTGTGTGAGCATGAAGTAGACCAGTTGTTGCGTAATGAAGTGTTTGTTGATTTGTACACGGTGGTGCGCAATGGTTTGTTAGTGGGCGAGCCTCGTTATTCCATCAAAAACATAGAGAATCTTTACCGGCCAAAACGTGACACTGATGTAGCAAGCGGCGGTGAATCAGTAGTGGTGTACGAGCAGTGGCGTGAATTGCACGCTGCCGGTGAACAAGGGGGTAGCTGGCAAGATTCGGATATTCTCAACAGCATACGCGAATACAATATAGACGACTGTGATTCCACCCAAGAGCTGGTCGATTGGCTGCGTGAACGCCAGGCAGAACATGGTATTAGCTATCTCGGTAAAACCGAAACAGAAGACTTGGAGTTAAGCGAATCAGTTGCAGAGCGCTTGCAATTGAGTGAACAACTTCTGAGTAAAGCGGAAAGCCTTCGCGAAATGAATCCGGCCAACGCCAAAGTGCATGAGATTTTTGCCTGGGCGATTGAGTTCCACCGTCGTGAAATGAAACCTATGTACTGGCGCAGGTTCGACCGCCTGGGTCAAACCCATCAGGAATTACTGGAAGATCCGGATTGTTTGGGCTGCTGTCAGCGTAGCAGCGAGCCACCGTTTAAACACACACCGAGAGCGCGTAATAGCACCTATACCTATCAGTTCAATACCCATCAGGAATTCAAACCAGCGATCGGTAGCTATTTTTTGTTAGGTGAAGAAACAAAAGTAAAATTGCTTGAAAGCAGTGAACTGGAGCGCGGCCATTTGCATCTGCAATGTGCTATTGAGCCACCAGCATTTATATCGCTAATTCCTGACGAATTAGTATCACCTGATCCGATACCTGCTGCCATTCACAAAGTGGCCGAAAGATTCTTGAGCGAGTCGACGCAACAATCTGCCATTAGCGACTTCCTGCAACGCAAAAACCCGCGCATTAAAAACCACAATGAGGCGGCCATTGTTAGCGCGGAAAACGCAGACCAGCGTTTGCAGCAAACCATTCACGCAATACACAATCTCAACAATAGTTATCTACCTATTCAGGGTCCACCCGGCACGGGTAAAACCTATACTGCCAGTCGCGTGATAGCGAGCTTATTGCAGCAAGGTGCGAAAGTTGGTATCTCAAGCAATAGTCATAAGGCAATCAATAATCTGCTGATCAACACGGCCAGTTTTTGCCAAGCAACATCGGTAGCAGCAAGATTTGCATGCACACGCGATACCGACGATCAACTGCAAGCACTCGGTGTTCAAATACTCAAAAATTCAGGCTTACCCGATTTCATACAAAACGCCTCAGTCGTTGGCACAACAGCCTGGGGTTTTTCGCGAGATGATATGGCCGACCAACTTGATTATCTATTTGTCGATGAGGCTGGCCAGGTGTCCACTGCAAACCTGATCGGTATGAGTCGCTGCGCGCGCAATATCGTATTGTTGGGAGATCAGATGCAACTAGGCCAACCGCTGCAAGGTAGCCACCCCGGCGAAAGCGGTTTGTCGGTTCTTGATTATCTGTTGCACGAAGAATCTACCATCACCGAGCAGCAGGGCATTTTTCTTAATCGCACGTACAGAATGCATTCTGCATTGAACGAATTTGTCAGTCAGCAATTCTACAATGGCAAGCTGCTCTCAGATCCTGACAACGACCAACGCTGGATAAGCACTTACGGCGCGGTGCAAAAAAACGCAGGTGTACAGTTCGTACCGGTTCAGCACGAAGGCAACGCGCAGTACGCACCAGAAGAAGTACAACGTATACAAGAACTGCTACACGACCTATTGCAATGCACGGTGCATGACAATGGAGCCCAGCGGCCTTTGCAGCTTGATGATGTTTTATTTGTAGCGCCTTACAATCATCAGGTCAGCAAATTGCAGCAAGCACTGGGCCCGGCTGCAAAAGTGGGCAGCGTTGATAAATTTCAAGGCCAGCAAGCACCGGTGGTTATTCTCAGCATGTGCGCAAGCAATGCCAATGACTCACCGCGTGGTCTGGATTTTTTATTCGACAATCAGCGACTCAATGTGGCCATCTCGCGTGCGCAATGTTTGGCCTTTGTTGTGGCTAATCCAGCGCTGGCATTAACCTCGGTGGGCAGCGTACAACAAATGAAGCAAGTAGACCTGTTCTGCGCACTAATGCAGCAGGGGGCTGGTGCGTAATTGCGGTGCTGCAAGTTGTAGGCAAAGCAGGTAAAGTATCGGTAAAAATAAACACACAATAGAAGGCACTGTTTTGAACAAATACCTCACTTGGGCGCTGATCGCGTTCGTCGCATTCGTTTTTCTGCAGTCACTGTTTTTCAAATTTGCCGGCTCCGAGGAAACGGAGATTATTTTCAACACCATAGGTGAATGGATGGCTGGCATCGGTCCGTTGGAAGCAATTTCGGGCGCTTTCGCAGAGCATGGCGGCTACGCGGTGGGCATAACCGAGTTAATCGCGGTTGCCCTGCTGGTGTATCCGGCGACACGTTTTTATGGCGCGCTATTAGGGCTTGGTGTAATCAGTGGCGCAATTTTCTTCCACTTGTTTACCCCGTTGGGTGTTAACCGGGTGGTGGACGCCGCGGGCAATACCGACGGCGGTGCTTTGTTCTATATGGCCTGTGGGGTTTGGTTAAGCTGCGCCATCCTTAGCGTATTAAACCGGCCAGGAGCGGACTAGCGCTGCAGCGATTCCAATAAGCTGCTACTGAGCTTGGAAGGTGCGAGGCGAAGGTATTCCACAAGATTGTCGTTTGCCTTGCGCGCCGTAGGCTTGTCGCGAAATGGGCCCATTGGCCGCCCTTCACGAGTGATAAGAAACCAGCGACCGCCGTCGAAATAATATCGGTCGCTGCGAAAAAATTTCCATGAGGGCTCTCCGGCTCTGCTTCTGCTATTGACTGTATTCATTGTTTTTGAAACTGCACTTTGGTTCGAAGAAAGGACACTTTACTAGCCGCTCAAGGTGCGTGGAATGCCACTTGTCGCTGATAGTGTCGGGAAATATTACATATCAGCACTTTTGAGACCTGCGTCACATTGAGATAACCGTTCATCAAGTGTGACCGCACGGGCCTACTCTAGTAAAATCCTTAAACACTGAAACAGAGAGCATCCAACGTAATGGGCAGGGCATACCAAAACCGCAAAGATTCCATGGCCAAAACCTCGGACATGAAAGCCAAGGTGTACAGCAAATACGGCCGTGAAATATACGTGTCGGCCAAAGCCGGCGGCGTTGAACCTGGCGGCAATCTGGAATTACGAGGCCTGATAGAACGCGCCAAAAAAGATCAGGTACCTGCCCATGTCATTGAGAAAGCGTTGGACAAGGCGAAGGGCGCCGGTGGTGAAGATTTTTCACGGGCACGCTATGAAGGTTTCGGGCCGGGCGGTTGCATGGTAATTGTTGATTGCCTGACCGACAATCCGAACAGAACCTTTGGTGATGTTCGCGTGTGCTTTACCAAAACCAAATGCAAAATTGGCACGCAGGGCAGCGTAAGCCATATGTTTGATCACAGTGCCATTTTCGTTTTCAAGCACGATGACGAAGAAGCCGTGCTGGAAGCCTTGATGATGGCTGACGTTGATGTCACAGATATAGAAAACGAAGACGGTGTTATTTCCGTCTTTGCGCCGAACACCGAATATTTCAAAGCCAAAACCTCACTGCTTGAAACCTTTGGTGATCTGGATTTCGATATGGATGAAATTCAGTTTCTAGCGCAGAACACGCAGGCACTTGCCGGTGAAGAACTTGAAACCTTCGAAAAATTCATCGACATGCTCAACGACGTAGACGATGTGCAGAATGTGTATCACAACGTAGAGCTGCCCTAGAGTTTCAAGGCCGTGCTCTACGCGGTTCTAAGCGCCGTATTGGTGCTATTGGTGTACCTGCCGAGTTTATGGGTGCGCTACGTAATGCATAAATACAATAAGCCGTTAACACAGATGCCAGGCACCGGCGGTGAGTTGGCAGAGCATCTTATCAAACGCTTCGAATTAGAAGATGTGGCCGTTGAGCAAACGACCGAAGGTGCTGATCACTATGATCCGGCCGCAAAAATGGTGCGCCTGAGCCCAAGCAATTACGACGGCAAATCGATTACAGCCGTGGCTGTCGCGGCGCATGAAGTGGGGCACGCTATTCAGTTCGCTCGCAATGAAACTATTTCGCAGCTACGTTCACGCTATATTCCGAAAGCAATGCTGATGAAAAAAATCGGCATTTTATTACTCACGCTTTTACCCATCGCAGGGTTTGTTATTAAAGCCCCCGCCTTATTGTTTGGATTAATTGGCCTGAGTATTGGTTTACAACTATTCGGTGCGCTGGCCTATTTGATTGTGTTACCAGAAGAATGGGATGCAAGCTTTAATAAAGCGCTGCCCATTTTGAAAGAAGGTGACTATTTGCCGGAAGACTATCAACCGGGAGCGCATAGAGTACTGAAAGCAGCCGCGCTCACTTATTTCGCAGGTGCATTGGCCGATGTCGTGAATATTGGTCGCTGGCTACTGGTGCTCAGGCGCTGATGCTATTCGCTTAAGTGTTCGGTTTGGTTAAAGCTGAGCAGCGAACGTGTTTCCAGGCATAATTCAGAAAAAGCCGTATTTTTCTTTGAGTACTGTGTCCAGCGCGTTGTGTCATTATCAATATAGTGGGCAAGCGCGATTCCCAGTGCCACCCCGTGCGCAACAATCACAACATGTTCGCCGGTGTGGCGTTCAACTATTTCATCTACAGCAGACACAAACCGGTCTCTAACGCTGTTTTGTGACTCGCCATTGGGTGTGGCATAGCTTGGGTCTTCAACGAGTTTGCGCATTGTGTCTTCGCCGGCTGCTGACAATGACTCAAAGGTTTTGTCTTCCCAGTCACCCAGATTAAATTCCATTAAGCGTTCGTCAAGATGCACGTCAAGTTGAAAGTGCTTGGCAATCTCTTCAGCGGTAATACGTGCACGTTGCAAGGGACTTGCATACACCACCGTGGGTTGCATGTAGCTTTCAAAATACTCGCCAAGCTCTCGCGCTTGCTGGTAACCGAGTTCAGTGAGTTTGGTATCGGTGTGACCGTGCCACACACGTTCGATATTGGCGTAAGTCTGGCCGTGTCTTACCAGGCCCAGACGTCCTTTGTTGCTCATTGTGGTCGTCCTTATTACAGCGGTCGCTGGGCTTCAGGGCCCGCTATAGACATCGCTTTCTGGTAGGCAGGTCTTGCCGATAGGCGCTCAACGTAGGCTTTTACATTCGGGTAATCAGCCAGATCAATGCCCGTCATACCCGATAACATGGTGATTGGAAACATCGCCATAATATCCACGCAGCTCAGTGTATCGCCAATAATAAACGCGTTGCTGGCCAGTTGATTGTTCAAGTGACTGTAGTAGCGCGACTGGCGTGAATTCATAGCTTTCATCATCGAGCTATTTTCTTCGGTTTGGTCGCCCGCGGCCATCTTCACGAAAAAAGCACTTTGCAAATTATGATTGAGCTGCATCCAATACATATAATCAGGATAGTTAGCATGTTCAGGCGCGATGCTGAGCTTGCCTGCAGCGTGTCGGTGGCTGATGTATTCAACAATCGCATTTGATTCGGTCAGCACCAGCTCACCATCACGAATAGTGGGCGCGGTGGCCGTGGGGTGCAGTGCATGGTAATCAGCTTGTGCAAGAAAATCTTCACCGCGATCAAACCACTGCAATTCGTAAGGTAGCTCAAGCTCCTCCATTAGCCAAACAATGCGGTCGGACTGGGACATGCCCAAATGGAAGATAGTAATCATTGCAATCTGCCTGAGTAGAAATAAACGGGAGTGCGATAATAGCAGAAACAGATCTGGGGGCTAATCCAAGGGTCCCTTCGGAGGGCTTGTACGAACGCTCAGTCGATTATTGCCGTCACCGGGTTGCCCAACCATCTCATCATAGGCGCTTTGGTGTACCAGCCGGTACTCCCCCACGTTGCAGCCCAATAACAGCTGTTTCAATGCTTCGGCGTTGCCGCGTCGAATACTCGCGCCGTGATCCAGCACTGAATATTCGCTATTACCGATGAACACCCGCATGGTATATAAAGAGGGTGTTATCGACAAAATTTCAACGCGGTCAATGTGCGGTTGTTGCTTCAAGCTGCTGAGCCGTATCGACTTCACAGTCGCACCAGAAGCATTTTCGCCGACGGTCATGCGCTTGTGTTGCGGCCAAGTAGAAGAGGCTGCGCGTCTGGCAAGCCATTCAACCATTGGCGGCCACTGATGTTATTTAGTGAAGATAGCGTCATCGATTTCGACAATGAGTTGGCAAGCCCCGCTGAAAACAATAAGCGATAGTAAGGCAGCTTAGCGACAAAGAAAGGCAGCTTCTCTTCCAGTGCAGCGTCGCTGTCCAACATGTCGCTAAAACCCTCATGGAAGCGCTGCAATGCATCACGTAATTCTGGCTTTTCGCTGATATCACTGGCAGGTTCTATTTGCCAGGTCATGTCGTCTCTCAGCTTGCACTGACCCAGATAATCACCCGGTATTTTGCGTCCCCATTCTTGCGGGCCAATCAATGATAACTGCCACTTGGGTTCACACCAATACAAGTGATACTCCGTACCGAGACAGGGTTTAAACTGAAACTCGGCTGACAACACCAGTAAGCTGGTAAAGTAATCAGATAAGACTTGTCGCGCAGGCTTAGGTGCAAGCTGAATTGCTTGTGCGCCGTGCCAGGCCTCTAGAACGGGCACCAGCCCTTTGCCTTGTGGATTGCTTGTTGTCATGTCATAAACTCTGTAACTTCACTTATTACGCACGCCTGTGTTTCCTGGATCAAGCCATGACTGATCCGCCGGTCTGCCAACTGCGTTTTTAAAGTATGAACGACAAACCATTAAGCGCTCAACCACGCCGTCTTTTTGACTGGCTAGGCAATGCAATTGCTTTGTTAGTGACCATAGCCGTGAATGCCCTGGCTAATATTCTGCCGCTAAACGGTATGACCACGGGTGAAGTGTCAGCGCATTATCCCTCTCTGTTTACTCCGGCCGGCTACACCTTCGCTATCTGGTCTTTGATTTACTTGGCTTTGACTGCGTTCGTGATTTATCAGGCCATGCCATCACAGCGCAATAATGTGCGCCTTGCCGGCATCAGCCTCTGGTTCAAAGTGAGCTGTGCTGCAAATTGCGCCTGGATTGTATTGTGGCACCATCAACTGATTCCTCACACCTTGATCATGATGCTGGTGTTGCTGGGCAGCTTGATGTTTATCTACCACCAGTTGAATACCATACCGGCACAGGCCAGCACGCGCGACAAATGGCTACTTCATGCCCCTTTTAGCCTTTATCTTGGCTGGATAACAGTGGCGACAATTGCCAATGTAAGTGCGGTACAAACCGCCCTGGAACTGAATGACGCCGGATTATCTGCTGTGATGTGGACGGTGCTGAAGCTGGCGTTGGCGGGTTTTATTGCCACAGCGGTTAGTAGGCGCTACCACGACGGGGTCTATGCGCTAGTGTTCGTGTGGGCCGCGATGGGCATCGCTACAGCGCAAGCTGATACAACAGTGGTACTGCTTGCTGCACTGGCACTTGCCGCGTATTGCTTGGTGCTTGCCGTTAGCGCATTTCGGGCTTCCTAAACAGGACTGTTGCGACTAATATACTGTATATTAATACAGTACTATTTGACGCTTTGATTATATGGACCTGATCCAAAAACTAGAGATTCTTTCGGATGCGGCCAAATACGATGCATCGTGCTCATCCAGTGGCAGTCAACGACGTGACTCGCTGAATGGCAGCGGCATCGGCTCCACCGAAGGCAGCGGAATTTGTCATGCCTACGCTCCAGACGGCCGCTGCATCTCCTTGCTCAAGATTCTTCTGACCAATTTCTGTGTGTATGAGTGCAGCTACTGCATTAATCGAAATTCCTCGAACGTTCAGCGTGCCCGTTTCACGCCGAAAGAGGTGGTTGACCTCACGCTGAATTTCTACAAGCGCAATTACATAGAAGGGTTGTTTTTAAGTTCAGGCGTGATTCGAAGCCCGGACTACACCATGGCGCAATTGGTGGAAGTAGCGCGCAGCCTCAGAGAGGACCATGATTTTCGTGGTTACATCCATTTAAAAACCATTCCTGATGCCGACGGTGAGTTGCTTGCAAATGCTGGTAAATACGCAGACAGGTTGAGTATTAATGTAGAGCTTCCTACGCAAAAAGCATTGCTAGACCTGGCACCGGAAAAAGACCACCGCACCATCAAACTGACTATGGCACGTTTTCGTGCACGCTCAGAAGAGGTAAATGATGCACGACGCAACGTAAAGAAAAGCAGCGCTGTGAAAAGTGGAAGCAGCCGAAGTGCCAAGTTGCTTCCTAAATTTGCACCTGCTGGTCAATCCACACAAATGATTATTGGCGCTGAGCCCACTAATGACGCACAAATACTGGCGACCTCAGCGCAACTGTATTCTTCCTACGCGCTAAAGCGTGTGTATTACTCGGCCTTTAGTCCTATACCTGATATGGCCAGTACTCTGCACGCGGGTCAACCACCGTTAATGCGTGAACATCGTTTGTATCAATCTGACTGGTTAATGCGTTTTTATGGCTACGACCATTCTGAAATAGCTGCCAATGAGCCCAACAACAGCGGCAGTGGCATGCTTGACCTGGACATAGACCCCAAGCTTGCCTGGGCGTTGCGTAACCGCGATTTCTTCCCGGTAGACCTGAACCGTGATGACCGTGAACGTTTGCTGCGCGTACCTGGGCTGGGTACAAAAACCGTGGGTACGTTACTCAGTATTCGTCGCTGGCACAAAATCAGAATGAATGACTTGATGGCTCTGCGCGCCAGCGTTAAGCGCGCGATGCCGTTCATAGTGTGCGGCGATTACGCGCCACCGCAAATCGATTCCTGCGGTCAACACTTACGCTCACGCTTTGCTATTCCAAGCGAGCAATTGAGTCTGTTGTAAGCCAATGCATATTGAACAGCAACAAAGTTTGTTTGCCACTGCCGCACCGCTGCAAGGCATTGAGCAAATACGTTTTGCCCCAAGCTTTGCGGCTTGGCAAAACGCGGCCAGAACAATGCTTTGCAATAGTATTGTGCCAGAATGCTGCGAATGGATTCCTGATACAGACAGTAGTAAACAAAGCATTTTGCTATCGTCATCAGCATCAAAAAAAGCGCGTACGCAAAGAAAAGTACCGCGAGATCTTATTCCACTGCTGCGCGCCGCAAGCTGTCATTCAAACGATGATCGTTGGGCGTTAATGTACTCGGTACTTTGGCGCATAAGCGCTGATGAGCCACACTTATTGCAACTTCGTTCCGATCCGCAAGTTGCAAGACTGCATAAGTATGAAAGTGCTGTGCGAAGAGACGCGCATAAAATGAAAGCTTTTGTGCGCTTTCGTGAACTTGATAAAGGCAGTCCGACGTGCGGGCGCTTTGTGGCCTGGTTTGAACCCGACCATAATATTATTGAATTCACAGCGAGTTTTTTTCAGCGCCGCTTTAGCAATATGCGCTGGTCTATTTTGTCGCCTAAGGGATGCGCGCACTGGGAAGGTGAACCCGGTGGTGCGCTATGGTTCACACCCGCCTGCGGCAAGGAGTGCGCTCCTGACAACGATCAGTTTGAAGCGGCGTGGAAAACGTATTACAAAAGCATCTTCAATCCGGCTCGTGTCAAAGTGTCTGCCATGCAAAGCGAAATGCCGCAGAAGTATTGGAAAAACTTACCTGAAGCAGAAACGATTGTGGAATTAATTCGTAGCGCAGACCAGCGCGTGCATTCCATGCAAGCCGAGCTCAAAACCCAAGACACCTTGCATTGCGGACCACGGCCACCATCGCCCGCGGCTGTATTGGCCCGTACTATCCAGGAGCCAAAAAACGACCCGCTGCAAAATCTGGCGTTGCGTGCCGTGAGTTGTCAGCGCTGCCGATTGTGTTATCGGGCTACACAAACTGTGTTTGGCGAAGGCCCTTCGAAAGCACGCTTGGTGTTGGTTGGCGAGCAACCCGGTGATCATGAAGACCTTAACGGTAAACCGTTTGTGGGTCCGGCTGGCCGTGTGCTTGATCAGGCGTTGAAGGAAGCGGGTATAGATCGCGGTAGTGTCTATGTCACTAACGCGGTAAAGCACTTCAAGTTCAAAGCCAATGGCAGAACGCGTATTCATCAGCAACCTTTGCGTGATGAAGTTCGGGCTTGCTATCCATGGATTGAAGCAGAGTTGTCGATTATTCGCCCCGAGGTAGTCGTTGGTTTAGGCGCCGTGGCGGCACTGTCATTACTAGGTAAAAACGTAAAAATTACTGAGGCGCGCGGTAAACCTATTAATGGAGTACTGCCATCAAAAACCCCGGCGTCATTGTTACTGAGCTATCACCCATCGCACGCTTTACGCAGTGCCGGTGAAGATGATTATCAATACACAAATGTGTACAAAGCGTTAGTTGCAGACTTGAAGCTGGCGGCGAGTTTACTGAGCTAGTTCTTGCGTATAGAAACCACAGTTACCACATTAAATCATCGGGTATCTGATAGTTCGCATACGGATCATCTTCATCAATGTCTGTTTTACCGGCTACGTTCTGTACCAACACCGCGCTTTCGTCGCGCTGTTTGATTTTATCTGCTACTTGCGCGGGCACCAGTTCGTATTTTTCGCTATTTCGAACAATAGCAATAACACCGTTAGTAAGCTGTGTTTGCAGTAACTGGCTGACGTAGAGCTTCTTGATTTTCTTACCATGAGAGAATTGATAGGCGATGTCGCCGTCTTTGCGGTCGATTTTATTGGTCTCGATCAGCTGTTTTATTTGCGCCGCAATGGCTTTTTGCTCAGCGGCTTGCTGGCGTTGGCGATTTATTTCCTTGTCTTTAGCCGCGCGCTCAGTCTGGGTTTGTTTTGCCTGCTCGCGTGCTTCATTAACTTGCACCTGGCCTTTTGGTGTTTGTTTGGCTTGCTTGCGCTTTTGCTTCTCAATTTGCTTGGCTTTCTTTTCGTCCACCAGGCCGGCTTTCAGAAGTTGGTCTTTTAATGAAGGCATAGAGACACCCAATAAACGCTGTAAGATGATCGATGCGAAATGTACCATACAATAAGGCGTAAACAATGACTGTCGGTACCGTATGCCACTAAGCGACTGCACACACTGGATTTTCGACATGGACGGCACCTTAACCCTGCCAATTCATGACTTTGACGATATTCGCGCGCAACTTGGAATACGCGCAGGCGCCCCTATTTTGGAAGCGATAGAAGCGATGCCAGCGAAGCACGCCACTGAGCTTACCCAAAAACTACACGACATTGAAATGGAGATTGCGGCGCAGGCCCGGCCACAACCCGGTGCCAAAGAACTATTGCAGGCTATGCAGCAACAGGGTCTTTACCTTGGCATACTTACCCGCAATGGCAAAGACATAGCACTTGCTACATTAGCAGCGGCCGGGCTGGAGTTCTTTGCAGAGCAACATATTATTGGCCGCGAATGTTGCGAGCCAAAGCCATCGCCAGCAGGTGTTCAACGTTTGCTGGATTTATGGAACGCGCCGCAGCCGCACACAGTGATGGTAGGCGACTTCCTGTATGACATAGAAGCCGGCCGTAAAGCCGGTGTTAACACCGTGCACTTTGATCAAAGCGGTGAGTTTAAGTGGCCTGAGTTCACAGACCACGAAATCACTGACTTAGCCGACCTTACCCAACTTATCGGCCTGCCTATTTGAGACACGCAATGGCTTAAGACAATGCTAATCGCGTAAGCCAAGCCCGCTGGGCACGCCATTCACCACATCTTGATCAGCCCGCAAATCCAGGCTGGCAGGGTCAGTGAGCGCATGCAGAAAGTCGATAATCGCGTCTATCTCGCGGTCGGTGTAAGAATACGGCTGCAGCTCATTGTGATCAGCAATGAAGTTCACCCGATCTGGGTCATCCATAGCGATGTAATTTTCAGCGTCCAGATTGGGGTGGGTTGGCAGTATCGCCTGGCGATTGTCGTTGTATTGATACAGCGAATCCACCGGGTTGCGATGATGCTCAACTACAGCGCGCAGCGAATTGAAGGCGCCACCATGACCATAAGGCGGTGTTAAGGCCACGTTACGTAAAGTGGGGGTGCGAAAACGCAGGGTGTCTTCGGCATTGCCTGTTACCTGCTCGCGCCCAAAGTCTTCATGGCCGCCGGTTTTACCCGGGCTGTTTGAATCACGGCCAGTACCAATCTGCGGCATGGCAATAGCGTGGAAACTGTTATCGGTTTGATACAAACCACTGTGGCAATCAGCGCAGGACTTACCATTGCTGTCGCCATAGTAAAACAGATTCATCCCCCAGCGAGCATTGCCACTCATAGCGTGATCGTCGCCGCGTATGTAGCGGTCAAACGGGCTGTTATCAGCACGCCAGCCAACGCTCTCAAATGCAGACAAGGCATTGGCGGCGTGCGCAAAGGTAATATCATCCGCTTGCCTTACATCACCAGGGAATGCGGCTTTAAACAACTCTACATATTTCGGAATGGCCTGCAATCGCGCAGCTAACAAGGCCCAAACACCTTCGGGGCCGGCAAGGTCGCCCTGTGCAGCGGCATCCGCAATTGGGTTTTCACCTGCTTGCCCCGCCATTTCAGCCGCCGACGTAACGGGAAACATGGCTTGGCAGGCTAGAAGGTCGTTCAATGTATCTGGCAAATTCATGCCTGCGGGCGTTACGCAACCGCTAGGCATACCTTCACCACCGATAGACGTTACTCGACCGTCGTGGAAAAAGGTATCAAAGGAATTGTCGCCCAAATTAAATATCGGTGGTGCGTTACGCGGCACGCGCTCGACAACCAGGTCTGCGCCTTCGCCTACGCTTCGTGTCACACCCAGCCCAAGACCACCTTCACCCACCGGTAGTGATAAGCCGTCACCCGTACCCGCCAATGAATGGTGGCAAGTTCCACAAGAAATGTTTTTGTTACCACTAAGAATTCGGTCAAACATCAAATTACGACCAAGTTCTACTTGTTCGTCACTGTACGAGCGAAAATCGTAATTCCACACAGCACCAGCTTGGGCTAAAGCGTTGTTACTGGTGAGAGCGCTTGAGAGAGAAAGAGGCAGAATAACCAAAGCGAAGAATTGAAGCTTGCGCATATATAGTCCTTTATATTTTTATCCATTGGCAAGATAGCCAATGCCAATATCTGCCCAATAGTAATGAGAGTCAAGAACTATAATTTTACATTCCTCACATCAATGCCGCCGACGTTTATCATAAGAATAAATTCCAGAACAACACGTTCTGCACTATGATGCCGCCTGTTTTTAGTTCCTACCCGCAATCTGTTTCCAATAGGAGAAGTAATAATGTCTGCAATGATGTACCAAGCGTCCTCGAAGGTGCTTAGCCATAATCTAAAGAATTTATCCGCTGTTCTTAAAACCGCCGCGAAAGACGCAAAAGCAAGAGGCATAGACCCTGAGGTAATCTTAAACGCGCGCCTGGCACCTGATATGTTGCCACTGATTCGCCAGGTACAGATCTCAACAGACCATGCTAAAGGTTGTTGCGCCAGACTGGTCGGTGTTGAGCCACCTTCGTTCAAAGACAACGAAGCAACATTCGCCGACCTTGAACAACGCATCAAGAAGACACTGGCTTTTATTCGAACAATTAAAGCGTCTCAATTCGAGGGTAGCGAAACGCGGAGAGTGACAATGACAACACCCGTTGGAAAACTAAAATTCAACGGCGCAGATTATTTGAACGGCTGGGCCTTACCCAATTTCTACTTTCACTATTCCGCGGCGTATAACATTCTTAGACACAACGGCGTTGGCCTAGGCAAGATCGACTTTCTTGGCATGGTGCCAGGTATGGAAATGACCGGCAAGATTGCGAAAATGATGGGTGTCAAGAAACCTGCTAAGGGTAAAAAGAAGTAGCGAAAGTTAGTGGCGCGTGGTGATAGGCACGCGCCAGGCCTCGTCTAGTGTTTCAAAAACTTCCCATTTATGAAATACGTTCTTAGTATCGGGTAGGGTGATAATCAAAAAAAGCAAATTAAAGCCAGACGAAGTAGCTCAGCACGCGTATAGTCTTTCCAAGGCACCCGCCTAAATAAGCAAATTCAAAAGGAATGTACGCTATGAATATCAAATCAGTTTTTGCATCGATCATTACCCTGATGTTTTCTACAATTGCACTTGCTGACCTTGTGCCATTTAAGGACTACGACATCAGTGAGGCAGTTTGGTCAATTTCTACTATAAGAGTTGATGCAAACATGGAAGACGCTTACCTCGAGGGCTTAAAGCAAACTTGGGTTGCGAGCAATGAAGTGTCAAAAAAGTTGGGTCACATTGAAAGCTACTCAATGTTTCGAAGTGACTTGCCGCAAAGCGGCGACTTCAATTTGTTGCTTATCGTAAAGTTTGCGAACACGAGTGACCTTGCACCAAACAAGAAGCGCTATGAAGATTTCTTGAAGGAATGGGGTGATAGCAAAAGTCAGGAATCTACTGATTATGCCCAAAAGAACTACCCAGGTATGAGAACCATAACTGGTAGTTACAATATGCGAGAAATTACTTTGAAGTAGGCTTCGCAAGAATAAAGCCACCGTTGCCGGTGGCTTTATTTAATCTGAACTCTCCGTTGGCTGGTCACGAATAATCCTTTCGCCTTCTTCCAACCTCACCAGCGTATCAATATACCCAACAAAGCGATTTAAATAATGCGGTGAGAGCTCTCGCATAGACTCCAGTGAGCGAATAAGAAGCTTCTGCGGATTTAACGGACCATAAGTTTCAGGGTTTTTAATAATCGCATCCACTAGTGTGTCAGTCTCAAACTGCTTTTTGCTTTCTCTGTAAAGAGTATAGGCTTGTAGTTCGTTCGGCTGCTTGTTCAGCGTATCAAAACCCGCCTCTATAAGAGTGCTGTCTTCTTTTTCCAACAAACGCTCTGTGATGGCATCACTTGGCTTGTCATTGTTCTGCCTGCGATTACGGTCGTTCAGCGTTTGATGCAAATCTTTCAAAAAAATTCGTGTTTGTGATCGTCTTGGAAGACGGCAAGCATTCTCTTCGTTTGCCTTCAGATCACTCTGGTAACAATCCAGTAGTGAGAGAGCTTTTTCATACAGCTTCCCTTGAATTCCTTCTCTGGCGCTACTCGCTTTTCCGGTGAGCGTACAAATATGCTCGTAACGCACGGGATCAAAATGATGATCGCCGTTGGCTTTAAGTGTGGCAAGGCTATCTTGTATTTGATTGAGCGTGTCACTCATGATTCGCTTTCGTTACTGGTTTTTGGCACGGGTGCTATTTCCACACGGCGATTTTGCGCACGGTTTTGCTTGGTATCGTTCGTTACCATGGGCTGTTCTTTACCAAAGGCCGCTGCAAACACCAGATCGGCCGGCAAGCCCACATTAATCAGCGCGCGGGTAACAGTAAGTGCGCGTTCGGCCGAGAGTTGCCAGTTGTCATCAAAGTGCAGGTTGTCACTGTGAATAGCACGGTCGTCGGTGAAGCCGCTGACCATCAGCATTTCATCGCGCCGGTTTAGATATTGCTTCAGGGGTTCTACCAGTTTCTGCAATAACTCCTGGCCTTCGCTTTGCAATGCGGCGGAGTTGGTGGCAAACAATACGCTGCCGCTAATGCCAATCTTGCCATTGGTCAGCGTAATGCGCCCACTGGCAAGAGGGTCGGCGAGCGCTATTTCAAGCGCCTCTTCGGCTCGGTAACGTTGTTGCTGCTCAACTTCGCGTTGTTGTACTTCTTGTTCCAAAGACTGAGACAGCTCTACCTGATGCCCGAGAGTCCATACCAGCAGTAAAACAAACACCCCGACCACGCCGGCCATTAGGTCGCCAAAGATAGGCCATACCGGTGTGTCGTGCGTTTGACTGTCGTCGAGCTGATCCATTAGTTAAGCGCCGTCGATGAGGCTTCTGATACGTCGCTTTGTTCCGGTTCGCCACTGCTCACCTGGCGCAGTTCATCAAACAGCTCTTTCTGCGACAGCAGGCTTTGATCAATAATTTCTCTGGCTTGTGCAACGTAGTAAGACATTTGCTGGTCGCTACGGTTGCCTGCGGTGTCCATCGATTGCTCTATGCGATTAAGTTGCTGCACCAATTGCTCGTTGGACTGACTGTATTGTGCAACAGCGCTTGCGAAGGACTCACCCAGGCTGTCCATATTGATGGCGCTGGCTTCGAAGTGTTCGGTAACAGAGCCAAGTTTTTCGAGCTCAGTACTGATGTGCTGACTAAACTGGCTACCCGCTTGCGACAGCGCCGTAGATGAGCCCTGTAATAGCTGGTTCATAGATTCGTGTTGTTGCGCAGTACCGGCTTCGAATGCCTTGCTCATGGTAGCTAGCTGTTCGAATACCTGTTTACGCTCCTCAAGCAATATTTTGTCGCGTTCAACGTTGTTGGCGATTTCCTTACGCAATTCACCAATGACTTCTGCGGCCGCTTTTGGCGTCTCTGATGAGGCCGTAATCAGTTGTGCTAATGGCTCTTCCAGCGTTTTACCAAGCGTAGCCACCTGCTCGGCAACAGAGCTTGTGAGTTGCTCCATGCGGGTTTGATTATGCTCCATCCACGCTGAGGTGCTGGCTTGTTGTGCGTGCAGGTTTTCTTGCCAAGCCGAATTGAGCTGGCTTGTTGTACCTTGCAGCTGGCCGGTGATGGCCGCCAGTTGTTGCTCAGTGGCAGCACCAATTCGTTGCTGAGTGGTTTCGCTTTCACTGGCCAGCGCTGTTAACTGATCTGACACCATGGCACTTATGTTGGCGTTGGTTTTAGTGCTGCTCTCAATCAAACTTTCGTTCAGCGAGCTGTGTACCGATTTGGCGAGTTCCGTAAACGAGCTGTGCACGGTATCTTGAAAGTTCTTTTGATTTGCCAACAGTGATTCATTAAGCGTGGTGCTAGTCTGCGCAATGCTTTGCATTATTGTTTGCAGTTGTTCGCTAAGCGCTGGCATCAGCTCGGCTTGCGCCTGCAATGCCTGAAATGTTTGCTGACGATTGTGTGTGATTGAAAACGAGCGAAGCTGCGTGGCTATTTGTGCATCCAGTGCGCGTGTAGCGAGCATGCGTTCGCGGCGGCTCAGTGTAGACATTAAACCCAGCATGGCCGATGCGGCGACACCGGCAACCGAAGTACCGAAAGCCAGGCTGAGACCATTGATTGGCGCGGTTAAGCCCTGGCGAATTGCTTGCAGTTCTGTGCTGCCTTGCAGCGCAGTTACCGCACCACCCAAAGTATCGACCATTCCAATGAACGTGCCGAGCAAGCCAAGCATAACCAATAAGCCTACAAGATAAGGCGTTAGAACAGGTGCTGGTAAGCCAACACGCTCACTTTCAATTCGCAAGCGAACCGGGTTTTGCAAAGAGTGATGTACTTTGCTTAGCCATTCATCAAGCTGATTTATGGGCTGAGGAATATTGCCAAGTGCCTGCTCCAGCGAATCTGTTGCTTTGCGAAATTGAAACAGTTCCACTACCCCTATGC
This sequence comes from Pseudomonadales bacterium, assembly GCA_045105115.1. Lineage (GTDB taxonomy): Bacteria > Pseudomonadota > Gammaproteobacteria > Pseudomonadales > JAUIET01 > JAUIET01. The sequence continues at coordinate 31,537 of JBGCDE010000163.1, forward strand.
CAAATGCAATAGCGATCAGCAGTGTGACCAGCAGAGCCAATGCATTGGTGCCAATAAACAGACCCGCCACCCACAGTATGGCGATAGCGCCAATGGCAGCCGGAATTGCGAACAATATTTTATTAGTTAAATCGGTGTTGGGTAATTTCATTGAGTAATAGTCTGTTGGGTTAAAGCTTCCGCTTCTATAGATTCGATAAGACCAAGAACAGGCAGCATACGTACTTCAAGTTCGGCCAGTAATAAGGCTTGCAGGTCACGGCAAAACGAGGTGTGCAGTTCTTCCAGCTGGCCCACTTGGCTGCGCTGAAGTTGTTCACTAAAACGGCGTTCCAGTAATATGGGTACTTGCGCGAAAGACTTTCGCTCATGCGCACCCAGTGTGTCGGCGAGTACTTCATCCAGCTTGGCCAGTTGCGCAAGCTTTACTGATAAACCGGATGCAGAATTGCGAATGTACTCGCGCAAGGTATTAAGCTTGCTGTCGAGCATACGTTGGTAGTACGCGTAGAAACTCAGAAAAGGCTTTATCGCGGCTTTCTGGCTTTCATTGTTTAGACGTTCAGGTTTGGGGGCTTTAAGCCGGGTGCTGCCGGTGTGGTCAGTGAAGGCTTTCACAATAATATCTACGGTGTCGGCGTGCACACGCATCACTTCGTCTCTGGCCGTGTCGAAGGAATTGTCGAATGGTTCAAATTCCATACGGCTCATGGCGGTGTGCGCAATCGAAATTTTGACCGATTGCGACAAATCAATCAGCTCGGCTAAACGCCCCGAAAATCGCTCTGGTGAAACTGGCTCATCAGTGATTTGCAGCTCATCGAGGAAGCGAATCATCTGAGACCCGCGATAATCAAGCGCTGCGGTGTTGGTCATAACTAATCGCAAATAAAAGTGATACCAGCACGAAACATCAGTGGAATCGAGGAGGTGTGACAGGCGTGAAGCCGGCTTCTATTATGGTGATTTTATGGTGATATTCAAGGCTGATCAGGGCTTGTTGATGGCCCGGTAATTTGTTAAGGATCTTGGCTTAAACGGCGTTTTCCCAGCGTAAGCAGTGCTTCCTTCCGGGCGCAGGCCTGATTAGAATGTGGCTATTCGGAGAGCTGAAACTTGCCAGCTGTTTTATACGGTCGAGACTCTGCTTTTGTATACCTTTAACGCCGCCACCCGCGAGATTTACATGATACGAAAGCTGCTCATTGCTGTTGTTCTTCTGCCATTGCTGATCCCTTCCCTTGTTTTAGCGGATGGAGACAGCTCACCCTTAAGCGTGCAGGCCTTTGCTAAAGGTAAAGATCACCGCCCTGGTTTTATGGATGTTTACTACGACCCGGCCAGCGGCGAGTTGTTTCTACAAATCGATAATTTGAACCAACCCTTCATATTCCAAAGCAGCATGCCACGCGGTGTAGGTTCGAATGACATAGGCCTGGACAGGGGCGAGCTTGGCAACACTCGGTTGGTTCAGTTTGAGCGTTATGGCAACAAGGTTTTGTTGAAGCAAATCAATACGGCTTACCGCGCGCAATCAAACAATGCTGCTGAGCAAGCGAGCGTGAAGGAAGCCTTTGCGCAATCAGTGATTGCTGGCTTTGAAGTGGTGGCCGTAGATGGCGACGGTGTGATTGTGAAGTACACAGAATTTCTGCTCTCAGACGTAGACAGGCTAGCCAGGGATTTCAAAAACAAAGAGCAGGGCGAGTTTAAAGTAGATGCAACACGCAGTGCGGTCTACCCAGATAGCACCAAATCCTTTCCGGACAATACCGAACTTGAGGCCTTGGTGACTTTTGCCGGGTCTGAACCCGGCGAATACGTGCAACAGGTCACACCGGATGCCAACAGCGTGAGCGTGCACCTTCATCATTCTTTAATACGCTTGCCAGAGCACGGCTATCAAACGCGTGTATTCCACCCTTACTCGGGTTTCTGGAAAGTGTCTTACCAGGATTATTCGGCGCCTATTACTGAGTCTATGGAAGTGCGCAGCATTCCACGCCACAGGTTGCGAAAAAAGGAACCGCTTGCTCAAACCAGTGAGGCGGTAGAGCCTATCATCTACTACCTGGACCCAGGTGTGCCCGAGCCGGTGTTAAGCGCGTTACGCGATGGTGCACTCTGGTGGAACCAGGCGTTTGAACAGATTGGTTACAAAAACGCGTTTCAAGTAAAAATACTGCCTGAAGGAGCAGACCCAATGGACGTTCGCTACAACGTTATTCAATGGGTTCACCGTGCAACAAGAGGCTGGTCTTACGGTAGCTCGGTTCGTGATCCGCGCACTGGCGAAATTATCAAAGGGCACGTGACCTTAGGTTCACTCAGAGTGCGGCAAGACTATTTGATAGCGACCGGGCTCACCAGCCCATTCACTGCAAACGCTGCGGCAGATAACACCAATGCGCAAAAGCAAATGGCATTGGCGCGCATACGCCAGCTGTCTGCACACGAAGTAGGGCACACCATTGGGCTTGCACATAACTTTGCCGCCAGCGCGAACGCCAGGGCATCAGTCATGGACTACCCGCATCCAAACGTTCAGTTAAGTGATGGCAAAATCACACTTGATAAGGCCTATGGTGTAGGGCTCGGTGCGTGGGACCATCATGCGGTGGCCTATGGTTACCAGGACTATACGAATAGAGAGGCAGAACAAAAAGGACTGGCGGAAATAATCGCCAAGGGTCGGGCCAACGGTTTAAGTTACCAGTCTGACCCTGATGCGCGCAGTGCGTTGTCTGCCAATGCCGAAGGCCACTTATGGGACGGCGGTGAAGACCCTGTACAAGAGCTAATTCGTTTAAGCAAAGTACGCGCACTCGCTTTGGAGAACTTTGGCATCAATAGTATTCCCAAAGGCACACCACTAGCTTCGCTGGAAGAAACCTTGGTGCCCATTTATTTGCTGCACCGTTATCAATTAGATGCCGCCGTAAAACTATTGGGCGGTGTTCGCTACGAGTATGAACTGAAAGGTGACTACCCAGCACCGAAAGGTGTAAAGGCCGTGGCCGGCGACCGGCAGCGCGAGGCAATGGCTGCGATGATCAATACTTTGTCTCCAGACTTTCTTCATATTCCAGAATCAATCACTCAATTGATTCCCCCCAAAGCCTATGGCGATGCTCGCACACGAGAGAGCTTTACCGGCCGTACCGGCTTAACCTTCGACCCTTTGAGTGCGGCAGAATCAGCGGCTGCTTATTCGCTGTCACTTATTCTGAACACCCACAGACTGAATCGCATGAACTTGCAGAATGCGGGGACTTCTGAACTACCGGGAGTCACTGAATTAGTGAACGAGGTTTTCAAAGCGACATTGCTTAAGCTAAGCAGTGACACAGGTGGGCTACAGTCCCGAGTAAACTATCTAGTAGTGAACCAGCTGATGAACGCCACAGTAGACCCTGAGTTAGCGCCCGAAGTTCGCGCTGAGTTATTGCAGGCCTTGAAAGCAATGGGCAAACGGCTAGGCAAAAAAAGCCGCAGCATTCATGATCAGGAAATTGCGCGCTTACTGGATGTGTATTGGAAAACAGGCCAATGGCATGGGCAGGTTGAAGTCAGGCCAATGCCGCCAGGTTCTCCTATTTAGATGCGCGATAGCTTTCGATACAAAGACCGGGTGCTAATGCCAGCAATTTTTGCAGCCGACACTTTGTCGTTTTCGCAGTGTTCCATCAAATTCGCAAGATAGTCAGCTTCAATATTTTTTAGAGTAGTCCACTTGTTGTCAGCGCTGTTGTCTGCAGGTCTCGCGCTGTCTTCTGCTAAACACGACAGAATCACTCGCTCTTCAATCAGGTTAGTGTCAGACCACAGCAAAGCGCGGTTCAGTACATTACGCAATTCACGAATGTTGCCGCGGAAGGCGTGGCTTTTTAGTGCAGCCATTGCGGGTTCGGTAAAATGGAATTCCTTGTTTGGGCTAAGCCTGTACAGTATTGTTGCCGCCAAGGTTGGAATGTCATCCTTGCGCTCTCTCAAATTTGGCATTCGAACTGGAAATACATTGATGCGGTAGTAAAGGTCTTGGCGAAATTCGCCACGGCTTACCATTTCGGCAAGGTTTCGATGGGTTGCGGATATAAGCCTGAAGTCAGATGACCGGGTTTCCGCACTTCCCACCGGGCGATACGTCTGGCTTTCAAGCAGACGTAGTAGTTTAACTTGCAGTGATAAGGGAACGTCTCCTATTTCATCGAGGAACAATGTGCCGCCATTGGCAAGTTCCACCAAACCTGTTTTGTTAGAAATTGCCCCGGTAAATGACCCTTTGATGTGGCCAAACAACTCACTTTCAAACAAAGCCTCGCTTAAGCCGGCGCACTCCAGGGTCACTATCGGCTTGTGACTGCGCGCACTGGCGTCATGTATTGCTTTGGCGGCAAGTTCCTTGCCTGTGCCCGATTCGCCGCACAACATTACGGCGGCGTCGGACTGACTCACCCTTGTAATATGACTGACTACCTCAGTGAAAGCCTTGGAGGAGCCGACCATCTTGTCATGAGAAATTTGTGTGCTGGCCATTGGTACAGCGCGCAGCAATTCCACAAAAAACGCCAGCTCACCCTCTCGATCGGTGACTGGTAATAACTCTACATCGACGTGCTCTCTGCCCCGTGGAGTTTGGTGGATGTGCAAAACCCGCTCACGATGCTTCGACTGCTGTGCGGCCGCTAAGGGACAGGATTCGCCAGCCTGATCGCAGGGTACAGAATAGCCATGTGAAACCTCAAAACAGTGCCCACCAGGCTGGTCGGTGAGGGCGCCAAACTGGTCTGCATACAATTGATTGGTGGCGAGAATCTTGTAACTGCTTGACACCAGAATGGCCGGGCAATCGTAGCCCTCGAGCATGGCATACAGTTCAATGGGCACATCCCGGTCGCTTGCTAGAAGGGTCATGAATATTTCCTCAGCTGCAAATTAGTTAAGGCCAGCGTCATACTGATATTGTCATATATGACAATACTATTGCCAATTATGGCATGTAATTTCATTGCAGACTAATCCTGCGAATGTATTACGAAGAATAAGTTTATAAATATCAGCAACATAACGAATATCTAATGAATGGCACAGTTTCTGCAATAGTAGGTATTCAAGCCACAAAGCTAATATCAATCGGTATGTCTATGACGCGCACAATCGTTGCTCCTACGGTCACCCCGTTTTTCGACAAAGGATCAAGCACCTTTAGTTACGTAGTTAAAGACCCAGACAGCTCGCATTGCGCCGTGATTGATTCTGTCATGGAATTCGACCACGCCAGTGGCCACACCAGTTATGTGAGCGCAGATGCCATCATTGAGTATGTACGCTCGCAGAAGCTCACCCTGGACTGGCTTATAGAAACACATGTGCACGCTGACCACATGTCTGCAGCGCCCTATATTCAACAACATCTGGGCGGCAAGATTGGCATTGGAGCAGAGATTACCGTGGTGCAGCAGACCTTTGGCGATATTTACAACGAGGGTCAGGATTTTGCTCGTAACGGGCAGCAATTTGATCAACTGTTTAAGGAAGGCGACCACTACCATGTAGGTGAAATGGCGTGTCGGGCAATGCACACACCCGGTCATACGCCCGCCTGCATGACACATATTATGAGTGACGCTGTGTTTGTAGGTGACACCTTGTTTATGCCCGATGGCGGCACGGCGCGCGCTGACTTCCCGGGTGGTGACGCAGCAACTTTGTATGACTCAATCCAGAAGATTCTGGATTTGCCAGAATGTTCCCGTCTGTTCATGTGTCACGACTACTGTCCTAATGGTCGCGCCCTTGAATATGAAACCACGGTGTCAGCCCAGCGTGCGCAAAACATTCATGTGCATGACGGCATAAGCAAAGAAGCGTTTGTTGAGATGCGCACAAGTCGAGACAAAACACTGGGTATGCCACAACTGATCTTACCCTCGATTCAAGTCAACATGCGCGCCGGGCACTTTCCTGAGCCTGAGAGTAATGGCCGAGTGTATCTAAAACTTCCCGTAAATATCTTTGACCAATAAGGCGTCTGCGTAATGAACAATAAGCCACAATCCACCACCGAAGCAGGTAAAGAGTCTACACATGCGCAACATGGGGCGGCTTTGCCCCTATTTGATGTTGTGATCATCGGTGCCGGGTCCGCAGGAATTGCCACCGCGGCCAGCCTCAAGAAACGCCGGCCAGAAACACGCGTTGCCCTTATTGACCCCGCCGACCGCCATTACTACCAACCCGGCTGGACGATGGTAGGAGGTGGTGTGTTTGATGCGTCCAGCACAGAACAAAAAATGCAGGACCTTATTCCCTCCGGCGTGGAATGGATACGTGCCAGTGTTGGCGCATTCAATACAACTGACAATGCGGTAGTGCTAAGCAACGGTCGTTCAGTGGCGTATAGGCAATTGATTGTAGCTGCAGGGCTGAGCTTGAATTGGAGCGCGGTAGAGGGCTTGTCCGAGACTCTTGGGCGCAATGGCGTCACCTCAAACTACCGCTACGACCTCGCGCCTTACACCTGGCAACTTGTGCAAGGGCTTCAGGGGGGTAATGCGCTCTTTACTCAACCCGCTATGCCGATCAAATGCGCCGGTGCACCACAGAAAGCTTTGTACCTGTCAGCAGATCATTGGTTAAAGCAAGGCACGCTCAAAGACATTAATATCCATTTTTTCAATGCCGGCGCTGCCTTGTTTGGTGTGGCCGACTATGTGCCTGCTTTGCAATCTTATATCGACAAATACAAGACTTCCCTGCACTACACCCATACGCTGGTGCGTGTAGACGGCAGCCGGAAAAAGGCCTGGTTTGCCAGTAAAGACGACGAAGGATTCGACGTAGAGACCATTGTTGATTTTGACATGATTCATGTTTGTCCGCCGCAATGCGCGCCTGCCTTCATCAGTGACAGCGTGTTGGCTGACCCGGCGGGGTGGTGCGACGTAGACCCTAACACCCTGCGTCACACGCGCATCGATAATGTGTGGGGTCTGGGTGATGTCACTAATACACCGAATGCCAAAACGATGGCCGCCGCTCGCAAGCAAGCGCCTGTTGTAGCGCAAAACCTTGTTGACGTATTGAATGGTGGCGCGCCATCAGCTGCCTATGATGGTTATGGCTCATGCCCGCTCACGGTTGAGCGCGGTAAAAGTGTGTTGGCTGAATTTTCCTACGGCGGCGTGGTAACACCCACCTTTCCACGCTGGATTAATGACGGTACCCAACCCACTCGTTTGGCATGGTTTCTGAAAGCGCAGATACTGCCGTCATTGTATTGGCATGGCATGCTCAAAGGTCGCGAATGGTTGGCAGCCAGTTCTGCATGATGCGCTCATGACTTCCGTGCGAGCCAGAGTCGCTCGATCACTGCCCTGCGTGCAATGGATGTCTGACTATGATCGCGAGCGCTGTGCTAGCGACTTGATCGCGGCCATGATTGTTACGGTGTTACTCATACCCCAATCGTTAGCCTACGCGATGATTGCCGGGGTACCGGCGGAAGTTGGCTTGTACGCGAGTATTCTTCCTCTCATTGTCTATGCCTTGCTTGGTAGCAGTCGAACTTTATCGGTAGGCCCGGTTGCTGTTATTTCCCTGATGACTGCCATGGCATTAAATGATGTTGCTCAAAATGGAACGGTTAGCTACCTGCTTGCTGCCTCAACATTGGCTTTCTTATCAGGTGGCATCTTATTGGCGTTCGGTGCTCTGCGCATGGGGTTTATTGCAAACTTCATATCCCATTCAGTGATATCAGGCTTTATTACCGCCTCTGGTGTACTCATTGCGTTTAACCAGGTTCAACATCTTATGGGCGTGCAGAGCGAAGGTGGAACAATTTCCGAAATCCTGCCCTCACTGTTTGGCACGGTGCAACATGCCAATTCAGCAACAATAGCGCTTGGTGTGAGCGTGTTGATCATGCTGGTACTTGTGCGCGCATACGCCATCAAATCCATGGCATTCCTGGGGCTGTCAGAGCGCGGCGCCTCGCTGCTTGCAAAAGTGGCACCAATGATAATTATTATTGGCAGCTTGCTGGCAGTATTTATGCTGGATCTCACCGCAGAAGGAGTGGCAGTGGTGGGTAGCATCCCTAGTGGTCTGCCGCAGATCGCAATAAGCATGCCTGATATGAGTCTTATTCAAGCCTTACTGTTTCCGGCCTGTCTGATCTCTGTTATAGGCTACGTGGAGTCTGTATCAGTAGGCAAAACCCTGGCCGCTAAACGCCAACAAAAAATAAACCCCAATCAGGAATTAGTTGCCTTGGGCGCATCTAATCTGGCGGCGGGATTGTCTGGCGCGTTTCCGGTTACGGGTGGATTTTCCCGGTCTGTGGTGAATTTTGATGCCGGCGCACTAACGCAAGCGGCCAGCTTGTATACGGCCGTTGGCATTGCTGCGTGCGCACTATTTCTGGCGCCAAGCTTGTATTACCTGCCTAAAGCCGCGCTGGCGGCCACCATTATTGTGGCTGTGCTTTCCTTGGTAGACCTTAATATTCTGAAGAAAACGTGGTCAACATCCAAAAGCGACTTTCTGGCCGTGATGATCACCATTGTGCTGACCTTGAGTTCCGGCGTTGAAGTGGGCGTAGCCAGCGGTATAGCCGTGTCGATTGCACTTCATCTCTATCGAACCTCTCGCCCACACATTGCAGAAGTCGGATTAGTTCCTGGCTCGGAGCATTTTCGAAACGTGCGCCATTATCGCGTAGAAACGCTGCCACACGTGCTGGCTGTTCGCATGGACGAGAGTTTGTTCTTCGCCAATGCCAGTTACCTGGAAGATTGGGTGAGCGGCAAAGTGTTTGAAAATGATCGTATTGCGCACGTGGTGTTGATGTGTTCGGCCATCAATGAAATTGACTACAGTGCCGTCGAGACACTGGAGCAGATGAATGAGATCTTCAAGTCTCAAGGTGTTCAGTTGCATCTATCCGAAGTTAAGGGGCCGGTGCTTACAACTCTGAAACGGCATGAGTTTCTGAAGCACTTGAGTGGCCGTCCATTCCTCTCGCAATTCGAAGCTCATAGACAACTAGCGCATGCAAGTGTGCATCAAGCAATCGAGAAAGACCAATGAAAACATTAGATGAACATGAGGAAGAGAGTAGAGAGTTGACGTTTTGGGAAATTCTTGGCAGCACCTTCGCTGGCGCCTTAGGCGTGCAATCTTTCAAGAATCGACAGCGAGACTTTACCCAGGGCAACATCATTCACTTTATTATTTCCGGCATTGTGTTTACAGCGGCCTTCGCTGTGGTGATATTATTGTTGATACGTTACTCCCTGGCCTAGGCTTTGCAGCTTAGAACAAACTTTGGGAGACAAGACCTTATGAAGAACAAGACAGAACATTCACTGTTTGCAATGCTACTGTGGTTTGGCCTGATTCTTGGTTTGAGCCAAACCAGCATCGCAAGCGATTTGAAAAATGACAATGCGGCAGTGGTTGGGCAGTTCAAGAAAGAGCTGAAATCAGAATTGATGTTGGCCATAAGCCAGGGTGGTGCGGTGCATGCAATCTCTGTATGCGCCGAAAAAGCGCCGCTGATTGCGTCGAGATTGTCGAGAATGCATGGTGTCAAACTTCAGCGGATCAGTGATCGCGTTCGTAATCCCTTAAACACACCGTCTGAGTCACAAAGCGAGCTTCTCAATTTTTTCACGCAAAATCCTGATGAATCAAGCGTATTCATCGAAGAGGCAGGGAGCAGCGCCTCAGTATACGCAGAGGCCATACGAATAGAAGGCCCGTGCTTATTGTGCCATGGGTCTAGCGTCTCTACAGAAGTTTTAGAAAAGTTGAATGCTCAATATCCGTTTGACCGTGCGAGCGGTTATGAATTAGGCGAACTCAGAGGCCTGTTCAGTGTAGAGCGAGAAGCCACTAATTCAAGACAAAGAGCTAAGTAAAATATGACTATTCCCTTTTGGGCTGTATTCGGTGGAATACTCATTGGCCTGTCTGCCGTGCTGCTAATGTTGCTTATTGGTCGCATCGCCGGCATCAGTGGCATAGTGTGGGGTGCTATTGCAGCAAAGTCTGATGACAGACTCTGGCGCATCTTGTTTCTCATTGGGCTAGTCTTCGGTGCATTTATTTTCCACAGCCTAAGCGGGCGTCCCGCACCAGACGTCAATGAGAATTATCCATTAGCGATTATGGCGGGGCTTTTCGTTGGCGTTGGCGTGAAACTGGGTAGCGGCTGTACCAGTGGGCACGGCGTGTGCGGTATTGGTCGCTTGTCTTCTCGTTCGCTGGTTGCAACCCTTGTTTTCATGTCGGCAGGTATTGCTACTGTGGCGGTGTTCAATTGGACCACAGGAGTTGGCGCATGAAACTAGCAAGTGGATTTACGACAGGCCTTGTTTTCGGAGTTGGCCTGGCAGCCTCCGGAATGACTGATACGGCCAAGGTTATTGGCTTTCTTGATGTATTTGGCAACTGGGACAGCGACCTGTTGTTTGTGATGGGCTGCGCTGTTCTAACGGCTGCGATAGGTTTCAAGGTTGTGCTGTCTAAAGAGAAACCATTATTCGCCTCGGTTTTCTCAATTCCGTCAAACACAATGATTGACACCAGACTTCTAAGTGGCGCCGTGTTGTTTGGAATTGGTTGGGGCCTATACGGCTATTGCCCCGGGCCGGCCATTGCGTCGCTTGGCTATCTTTCACCTGTGACCCTTATATTTGTGGTCAGCATGGTAGCTGGAATGGCGTTGACTAAGCGAATCCTATAATTTTGTGGGTTTCGCTATTCTAGATTCGCCTAACCACCAAGCATGTCGAAAATGCGTTTCGCATTTTCGATATCAGCTTCTTCAGTATCCGCAATCATCGGCGCAATATTAATTTCCATACCGTTACTGTGAACGTTTAAAGCGCCAAAACCAACCTTGCTCCAGAAAGCCGCATCACCAACGCCTTTAACTTCTTCATTCTGATTGTTCTTCTTCAGCAGACTTTCAGTAAACGAACTGGCCATATCGCCGGCAACGGCTTTTTGCTCATCGCTTAATCTTTCCTGTGTTCTTTTTTGCGCAGCATCTATTTGTGCCTGTAACTGCTCTTCGGTTAATTTTCTTGGCACAAAATTTTCAGCTGCACGTTTAGAGACAGCGATAGTCAGCGAAATTTGATTGCTGGGCGTTTTCTCTCGCATAGACAGAGTGGCGCCGCCTTTGCCTTGTGCTTTCGCCATCATGCTGCTTATCATCTTTTGCTGGCGCTCTTCAGCGTCTGGACGATCCCAGCTGTAGTTGCAGGTAAAGCGCTCGCGGTATGAGCTGGCTTGCGCTTTTATTTCGGTTTCCGCACCGAAAGCTGAGGTTATTTTATCAGTGCCAAGTGCATCACAAATTGCTTCATCACTCGTAAACTTCGCGAGCGCAGAGTCGCCACCCTGAACAATTTTTATTGCATCAGATCCCGCGACCTGCGAAGAGTCAGATGACTCTCCGCCACAGGCTGTTAAGCCTGCAATAATTGCAGGTAAGAAAAATACTTTGTACTTCAATTTAGACTCCATTTATTGAGGTATTGAGTTCAACTAAATGGACTAGCAATCGCCTTTCGACCAGCTTGTGGTAAAGCCTGGGCCACCTTTTCGGCTGCATGCTGCTTCGGTAATACCTGAATATTGCTGGGACCAGCCTTTGGTTCTGACCGTGCAACAGCCTGTGTCGGCTGATGGATTATTCTCGAGTTCTTCAGCCGTTTCACTGGCCAGCTGCTGACCTACTTCTTCTTGGCTTTCTTCAGACATAACAATCTTCTCCTTGATTAAACAACGCCTTGCTACAGTAAATCGTCTGTCATAGGGCGTCAACCAGGACCAACGGTCAACGCCGCGTCACTATTGTGCTGAGACACATCTCACATTTACCTATTCGTAGCGCCATAATTGTGCAAAATATAAACAATTGACTGCTAAGCTGTTCTGCATGAAAAGAGCACTACTGCTGGCGGCAAGTATTCTGGTCTGCGCGAATTCGGGCGCACAGATGCCGGGTAATGATGAGTTGCGGCGCATTTTTTCAAAAAATATCGAATTGGCCAAAACCGGAAGCAGTGACGCAGAAATGGCATTGTGCTCCGCGTACTCCTACGGTTTGGGAACCACACCAGACCCCAAACAAGCTCTGGTCTTCTGTTTGCGTGCCGCTAAAGCCGGCGCCCCGCGTGCGCAGCTATTGCTGGGCGACTTCTACCTACACGGTGCTGGTACAGAAACCGATGTGCCCGCTGCAATGTATTGGTATGGCCAGGCAATAGAAGGCGGAATGACGCAAGGTCATATCGGACTGGCCGCCATTTATTTTGATCTCGACAATACACGTGGAACCCGCAACCTCGAGTTAGCTGAGTTACATGCTAACGAAGCCGCCGCCGCGGGCTTGCCTATGGGTGAGATGTATCTAGGGGTAATGTACTTCAATGGTTTTAATCTTGAAACGGATGAAAAGGCAGACATTGATTATGCGGCTGCCACGCTTTGGTTTGAAAAGTCTGCGCAACGAGGAAACCTGATTTCAGCGGCGTACCTTCTGAGTATCTATGCGAGTGAATCAGCGCATCAAAACAGTTACAAAGCGTATTTCTGGGCAAGTGTTTTAAAAAAGCACCTGCCAGACACCTACCCAGAAGACATTCACTTTGAGCACAAGACCGTACTCACCTCTATGCAACTAGACGCTGCTGCTGAAGAGCTGATGCGTATGGAGCAAGCGTGGCAAAGCGTGGTGGTTGCAGCCGTTTCAATCTAGAACTCATTTCGCCCGGCGCGAACTTGCGCCCTTCGCTTCCTTAACATATGACCAAAGAGCCGCCTAAAAGATGGGTGGCCTAGAACCCCTGACTAGGTCATGTGAAAATGTTTACATTGTTGGAATGTGGTGAGCAGGGGCTCGATGTCAGATCAGTTAGACGCGGTTAAATCCATTCGCGACGCCGCAGTTACGCGACTACAAAAAGAAGTGGAAGTTGAAAAAGGCTATTCGTTTAGAGATTATCAGCAAGGTATTGAGATGTTGCTGAGCTGCCCACCAAAAAATGCATTACCTTCGCCCAGTGCAGCGGCACCCAGGCGTTCTAAACCCGCCACGCAGAAACCATGGACGCTGGATATATGGGCCGGTAGAAAAGTTCTCAGTTTGGAATGGTTCGAACAATCAGAAGAGATAGAAATACTGTCTTTCAGAAGAGGTGATTGGGAAGAAGTAGTTCTCTCTTTGTAAGATTATTCGTAGGCGATAAACACGCTGCAGTTGCCTTCAAAAGTTACGCGATTACTCTCTGTTAGTGTTCTTTTTAGTTCGTGCACACGAGATTCAAGCGTTCGCACACCATTCTCGAAATCAAGAATATCCTGTGGCGCCACGCCCGCTTTTTCAGCTAAAAAGCTTACCGTCCAGCCAAGGCCAACCCTTGCCATTTTGCACTGTTTTTGGTTCATAATCTGTAGCTAACGAGAACGCTACAAAAGTGCGTTCTTCTCTATATTTGTAGGTCTATACTAAAGGAGTCAGTACAGGCATCAAAGGCCATCTGTCTTATTTTCAATAAGCCAGTAGCGTGGGCTTACACCTCATAAAGCGCACCTCTTGGTCCTTCAGGCTGCGTTTTGAAACGTCGGTGAAACCAATAGTACTGTGCAGGCGTTTGTCGCACCGCATTTTCTATTAACTTGTTGACGGCAGTGGCGTCGGCCACGGCGTCATCACTGGGGAAGTTTTCCAGCGGTCCAGTAATGCGCATCACATACCCGGAGTCATCACTCTTTCTGTGCTGGCCATACATTAGAACCGGTGCCCCCGTTAAACGCGCGAGGTGTGCCGTTGCTGTGAGGGTAGCGGCTTGATGACCAAAAAATGGTGCAAACACCGAGTTCTTTAAACCATCGTCTTGATCAGGCGCATACCAAACAGTATTGCCGTCGCGAATGGTTTTAATAAGTTTTCTAAGCTCGGTTTTTTTGATATTGCTTTGTGAGTGCCGGCTTCTTCCCTCAAACATAGCGTTGTCAAAAAACCGGTTTTTCTGTGGCTGGTATACAAGGGAATAATCAAAATACCTAGCCGCAAACGCTGCACCCAAATCAAGTGTGGTGAAGTGCGCGCCCAGCAGTAAAACACCTTTGCCTTTCTGCTGCGCTGCTTCAAGCAACTCCAGGCCTTCAATGTCTACCAGCTTGTACAACCGATCTTTATCAGCCCACCATGCCATCGCGGTTTCAACCATTCCTGCGCCGTAGTTCTCAACTACTTCCTTACAGAATGTGTCGCGTTCGGCGTCACTGAGTTCAGGAAAGCACAGCTTTAAGTTGGTCAGCACAATATGCTTGCGACGGCTGGGCAAGCGATACAGCAATGCACCAAAGCGCTTGCCTATGCGTATATTAAGCGGGAAAGGAACGGAAGAAACCAGTCGAAGCAGGCCAAGAGCGAGCGCCATCGGCCAGTTCGCGGGTTTTGATAGTGACAAACTAGCCTGGGAAGAACGCGTGTCGCTTTCGTTTGAATCTGTGTGCTTGTTCATAATGAAATAGAAATCAATGTACGAATTTGAACTCAAGACCCCAGCAAAAGTTCAGAAAAATTTAGAAGCGTACATTGCCCATTCTAAAAGTAAGGACAATCAAAATCCAGATGTAGGTCAGTGTTGGTGTTGATCAATCAGTTGCAGAGATTTCCGCAAGAGGCGTTTACACGCGTGCAGCGCAGTAGGGTAGTAATGGTGCGTTCAAGCGCAGATACAATGGGTGTCTGGGCGCTCCGTGTTTGGTAGTGCCCAAGCAATGCAGCTTAACGCCCATCTCTTTGGCCTTCGCCATAAACTCTGCAACCCGTGGCGCTTCGGCATGCACACCCCAGGCACAAATAATTAACTCGGCGTTTGCCATGGCCTCTGCGCACACATTCAGGTTTTTCTTTCGATAACGCGCCCGGGTGGGTGCGGCTAGCAAGTCGGGCGGTTTTACCGCGCGCAGCGAATAGAGATTAACAACGCTTAACTCGGTGCAATTTTCCCTGGCCGCAAACCCCATGCACCGACGAATAGTTGGGTCGTTGCGGTTAGCATCGGCTGTTGCCGGGTTCAGCATCACAAAACAACACGCTCTGGCATGAGCGGGCTTGCTCTCTGGCGTTATATCGCGGTGCAAATGAAAACGGTGCGGCACAACTTACGCTCTATTGGCGCTGCTTCTTTTAATAGTACGCAGCCAATTCCACTTAAACCAACCGCCTAGCACTTCCGTCACGATAAATACCGCAAACAACGGCGAGAGATCAAACTCGGCTATATAAAACGCAATCACACCAATAAGCCAAACACGGGCTACAAGGTCTACGTGGTGCAGCTTCTTGTCTGCATTTTTGAGCATTACAATATTCCACAGCACGCCAAACATGCCAGCCAGATTAACGAAAAAGCCTGCGGCAGCGGTTGAAACACTAATAGGCGCCCAGCCCAGCTGCACGCTTACCGCACTTAACAGCCAAAGCGTTACATCCGATGCAATGGGAAGAGCAAAAGACGCGCAAACAATAAGATCTAGCCAGGTGAAGGCACGAACGGTTTTCATTCAGTCGTTCTTGCTAATGCTAATAGACAAAGACTTGCTTGAACCTGCAAACCACTTCTGCACATACAGCGAGCCCACAATAGGCGCCTTACCTTCCTCAGCCACTTCCTTATAGCGAACACTGTTCTTGGTTTCTTTCTCAAATTCAAAGTGTACGGTAACGGCTGACATAGTTAATCTCTATTTGGATGAAGTACATGACTATGCGGTAGCATAATCGCGTTGAGCGCATATAGTAAGATCTGTTTGGTGTATTTCATGCCATGCGCGCAAAGTCCGATCTGATCCCAATTAGCAGCACAAGGCGCAAATTTTGGCCTTTCGTATCTTATTTCATCTTATACTCTGCGATGCTTTCGCGCTCTACATTCTCTTTGGCTGCAAGAAACACTGTGCGCATTCTTCACGTTGGAAGGAATCTCATATGACCAATATACACGCTTTGTTAGTTGGTATTAACGACTATTCCCCGGAAGTGGGTGCGCTTCGTGGTTGCGTAAACGACGTGGGTTTAATGCAGGAATATCTGCGGTCAAGCTATAAGGAAAACCAGCTAAGAATTGAAACGCTCACGGATGCAGACGCAACGCGCGACAACATAATTTCGCAGTTTAGAAATCATCTTGCCAAGGCAGGGGAAAGTGACGTTGTACTGTTTCAGTTTGCAGGGCACGGAGCGCGCTGGTCATCAGCCGATGAGTTTCGACACCTTTTCCCGGACGGAAAAGACGAGGGGCTGGTGTGTTACGACAGCCGCAAAAATGGTCAATACGATTTGGCCGACAAGGAGCTGGCTGTTCTGCTGGCGGAAGTGGCAGCACAAAACCCGCATATTACCGTGCTGCTGGATTGCTGCCATTCAGGCTCTG
>JBGCDE010000164.1:0-6246 GCA_045105115.1 Pseudomonadales bacterium
AACAGCGTCTGGAAGATGTGATTGAGCCAATGGATGTAGCCATTATTGGGTGTTACGTGAAGGTCCGGGTGAAGCAAAAGAAGTAGAAGTGGGCTTAACGGGTGCGTCGCCTAGCAATCTTGTTTATGTGGATGGCAAGCCAGACCACAAGCTGAACAATGACGATTTACTGGATGGACTGGAATCTTCCATTCGAGCCAAACTTGCAGCTCGAGCGAAGCCTGACAACGAAGACCTGATCGCCAGCTCTGGCGGTTAGCCCAATCAAGAGCTGAGTCTATAAGTCCAATGTCGCAGTATAAGTCTGTAAAAGGAATGCCTGATATTCTTCCAAGCGATGTTGCTGTATGGCAACACCTGGAACAATGCGCGGCTGATTTATTTGCCAGCTACGGCTACAGCGAAATACGCTTACCTATTGTTGAGCCGACTGATCTTTTCTGTCGTTCTATTGGCGAAGTGACTGACATTGTAGAGAAGGAAATGTACACCTTCACAGATCGCAATGATCAGAAGATCAGCTTGCGCCCTGAGGGTACAGCCAGCTGCGTACGTGCTTGTTTACAGCACGGTTTGTTGCACAATCAAACTCAAAAGCTGTGGTACAGCGGGCCAATGTTTCGTTACGAGCGCCCGCAAAAGGGTAGGCAACGGCAGTTTCACCAGATAGGCGTTGAAGCTTTCGGCTTGCCTGGCCCGGACATTGACGCAGAATTATTGATGCTCACCAACCGCCTGTGGCGCGACCTGGGTATTGATGAGCACGTTAGTCTGCAGATCAACAGCCTTGGAACACTGGCTGCCAGAAATGCCTATAAGGCCGATTTGCAGATTTATTTGAGAGCCCATGAAGATAAGTTGGACGCAGACAGTCAACGTCGTCTGGACAGCAACCCGCTCAGAATTCTGGACAGCAAAAACCCTGAGACCCAGGCGCTCTTGGACTCTGCGCCCAATTTGGCTGATTTCATTGACGAAGAATCCAGGCAGCATTTTGCAGGTCTTCGTGAACGCCTTGACGCAGCCGGTGTCAAATACTCAGTGAATTCACGCCTGGTTCGTGGTTTGGATTACTATAGCCAGACCGTATTCGAATGGGTTACTGATTCATTGGGTGCGCAGGGTACGGTATGTGCTGGCGGTCGTTACGATGGCCTTATTGAACAATTGGGCGGTAAACCCTGCCCGGGCGTTGGTTTTGCGATGGGTCTTGAGCGTTTATGCTTGATGCTGGAGCAGAGTAAAGACTTTACCCCAGGTGCTACGCTGGATGCCTATCTGATTGTGCCGGATGCGCATTTGCAATCGCCTGCTCAGCAAATAGCGGAGCGCTTGCGCGATCAATTGCCGCAGCTTCGCCTGCAGATGCACTGCGGTGGTGGTAGCATGAAGAGTCAGATGAAAAAAGCGGATAAAAGTTCTGCGCATTTGGCGTTGATCTACGGCGAGAGTGAACACGCGAATCAAAGCATATCGGTGAAGCAACTAAGAGAAGCCGGTACGGAACAACAAACCTTGGCGATCAGCGAACTTGCGGAATTTCTTCTTCCGCGTCTTGGCTGAAGCGGCCGAACTACAGACTGAGTGAGTAAAAGCAATGGTCGATGAATATCGTACAGATGAAGAGCAAATAGAGGCGATTAAAAGCTGGTGGGACGAGAATGGCAAAAGTACGCTGTTCACTGTTGTGCTGGCCATTGGCGCCACGTTTGGTTGGCAGCAATGGCAGACCAGCAAGCAGGAAACGCTTGAAGCGGCCTCTACTCAGTATCAACAATTGCTCAGCGTAAGCCAAACCGCTGAGCGTACGGCGAGCCAGAGCGCAACAGCCGAACATCTGGTTGAGGACATCAAGAAAAACTGGCCGAAAACTACGTATGCGCATTTTGCCGCACTGCAAGCAGCCAAAATGAACGTTCAAGAGAACGACCTTGAAGGCGCGCAACAGCAACTGCAGTGGGTGATAGATAACAATGCGCCTGAACCTGCAATAACGGCAATTGCCAGATTGAGATTGGCCCGCGTCGTGTTTGCTGAAAAGGGTGCTGAAGAGGCCTTGGCTGTTATCGATAATGTTGAGACAGGGCCTTATAAAGCCTTGTACGCTGAATTTCGAGGTGATTTGCACGACGAGTTAGGCCATCTTGATTTGGCAGAGCAGCAATACAGTCTTGCAAAAGACGCTTCGGGTGCAGCCATCAATAGTGAAGGCAATCCGCTTTTGGAATTGAAGCACAAAAGCGTTACGCGCAGACTTGCGGCGTCAGGCACTGACGTAGGCGCACCAAGCGGGGTAGAAGAACCCTCGTCCGATGATTCGGCCAATGAAGCTGAAGCCGTTGAGGCGGAGAGTTAGAACCATGAGATCTCTAAAACCAATTCATTGTTTCAAGCGTGCCGTAAGTCTTTGTTTGCTGGCGGTCATGGTCAGTGCCTGCAGCAGTAACAATATTAAAGACGACGAATTTTTCGAGCCTGCGGAATTACAGAAATTTGATCGGCAGGTAGATTTAACACGCAATTGGTCTGGTAGCGTAGGTGATGGTCAGGGCAAGCGTTATGTGAAACTGGTGCCGTTTTATCGAAGCGGTTCGCTGGTTGTTGTTTCTCATGACGGAGTGGTACAACGCCTGGACGCCGATAGCGGTAAAAAGCAGTGGCAAGTGAAAACAAATCTGCCGATCAGCGGTGGCGCCGCAATGGACAGTGGCCAGGTATTTGTGGGCACTTTGAGTGGCGACGCAGTGGCCTTATCCGCAGACGACGGTTCGGAACTCTGGCGCACGCCGCTGAGCAGTGAAATTTTGAGCGCACCTCGCAGCAACGGAGAGATTGTTGTTGTGCATTGTTATGACGGTCGTATATACGGGCTTAAGCATGACACAGGCGAACAGGTGTGGGAGCACGAAACACAGAACCCTCGTTTGACCCTACGTGGTTCTTCTTCGCCGCTAATGCTGGAAAACCTGGCTATTATAGGAACCGCGGGCGGAAAAATGATTGCGTTAGATGCCGAGACCGGCACCTTGCGATGGGAGCAAAGGGTTGCGTTGGCACAGGGGCGTTCCGAAATAGAACGCATGGTCGACATTGACTCGGGTCCAGTGCTCGACGGCGGTCTATTGTTTACCGTGAGTTATCAAGGTCGCGTTGTGGTTTTGGATGGTGCGACCGGTCGAATACTCTGGCGAAAAGAAGCCTCAAGCTATGTCGGTTTGGCAACGGGTTTTGGCAACTTGTATGTAGCTGAAGCCGATGGCAAGCTCAGTGCGTACAAAGTGAACGACGGTAGCTTGCAATGGCAGCTTGAAGATTTGAGCTGGCGGAAACTATCAGCACCGGCCACTATCGGTCCGTATGTGGCCGTGGCGGATTACGATGGCTATATTCATTTGATTTCGCAAATTGATGGTCAAATCGCCGGGCGTGAGCGCATTGATGGTTCCGGTGTACGTGCGCCTTTGTTGAACTATCGTGATTCTTTATTGGCCTATTCAAATAAAGGCAAGCTGGTCTCTTACTCCATAAAGGAGTAGCCAACTTGCTACCTGTGATCGAAAAATGCTACCTGTAATAGCCCTGGTCGGCAGACCCAATGTTGGTAAGTCCACGCTATTTAACCGCCTGACTAAAACCCGTGAAGCCTTGGTGGCTAACTTCCCGGGGCTCACCCGTGATCGCCAATATGGCCAGGCACGTTTTGAAGAACGCGAATTTATCCTGATTGATACCGGCGGCATTGTTGGCGATGAAGAGGGCCTGGAAGCTGAAGCGGCTCGCCAATCGCAATTGGCAATAGAAGAGGCAGATCTTGTTCTATTGATGGTGGATTTGCGAGAAGGTGCGCAAGCTTCCGAGTTAGACCTGGTGCAACAGCTCAGGCGGTCGCAAAAACCCTTCCTTTTGATTGCAAACAAAATGGATGGCGTAGACGCTGACTCTGCTCTCGGTGAGTTTTATGCCTACGGCGTTGCCGATACCCTTTGCATCTCTGCTAGCCAGGGCCGTGGCATCAGCCGCATGTGGGAAGTGATTGTTTCGCAGGTGGCTAATGATGAAGACGAAACCGTTCAGGAAGAGCCGCTAGAAAACAGTAAGGGCACGCGTATAGCCGTTATTGGGCGACCGAATGTGGGTAAGTCCACTTTGGTAAACCGCTTGTTGGGTGAAGAGCGAGTCGTGGTGTATGACGAACCCGGTACTACGCGTGACAGCATCGCGATTCCTTTTGAGCGCGGTGAGCAAAGCTATGTGTTGATAGATACTGCCGGTGTTCGACGTCGAAAGAACATCAAGGAAGTGGTCGAAAAATTCTCTATTGTAAAAACCTTGCAAGCGATTCAAGACGCCCATGTAGTTCTGGTGTTAGTAAATGCGCAGGAGGGTTTGGTTGATCAGGATCTGCATTTGATTGGCGCTGCAGTGGAAGCGGGACGATGTCTGGTGATTGGTATTAACAAATGGGATGGTCTGGATCCATACCAACGCGAACAGGTAAAGCGCGAGTTAGATCGGCGCATGCGTTTCGTTGAATTCGCCAATATACACTTTATATCGGCGCTACACGGCTCAGGCGTGGGCAAGCTTTACGATTCTATCGATACAGCTTATGAGGCGTCTACCAAAGAATTATCAACACCAAGATTAACCCGAATTCTGGAAGACGCGGTGCAAGACAATCAACCGCCGATCGCTAATGGCCGGCGAATCAAGCTTCGTTATGCCCATGCCGGTGGTTCCAATCCGCCGCGCATCATTATTCACGGCAATCAGACAGACGGTGTGCCGCGTAGTTATCAACGTTATCTGGAAAAGACTTTCAGACGAGTTCTCAAACTGCATGGTACACCGGTTCGCATCGAGTTTAAGTCTGGTGACAATCCCTTTGCCGGACGCAAGAACAAGCTCACTTCCCGGCAGGTGAACAAAAAACGTCGCTTGATGAAGCATGTTAAAAAGAAGTGACCTGCAGTCACGCGATGATATCGAGCGTTTTGTAAGCGCGTTTTACCAGCAGCTGTTGAACGACCCGAAACTGGCACCAATTTTTGTCGATGTTGCCAAGATCGACCTTAACCAGCACAAGCCCCTGATTATTGCCTACTGGGAGAAACTGCTTCTAGGTGGTACTGCTTACAAGCGCCACACCATGAACATTCATAGGGCGGTGCACAGCAAGCGCCCGCTACACGATCACGATTTCCAGCGCTGGCTGGCATTCTTTACCCAGACGATGGATGAGCTATACGCAGGACCCCTCGCAGACCGTGCGAAATCGATCGCAGCGACCATTGCCAGTAATATGCAGGCGTCTCTGTAAATCAAAGTGTGAACGGCCTCGCAATCTGGCTGGTCAAAAAACACACGTCAAAAAATAATCACTATGCTCAATTTATAGCCACTTGGTATACGTACCGAAGGAAGGACTTTATGAGCATCAATCGTGTTTACACACGCCACGAAGGCGAGCCTACAGTAACCATTAATGTGAGCGAATACTTCGATTACCAGTGTGTTCACGATTTTCGAAATGCGTTCACTATAAATTGCGCAAACGACGAAACGCGCGATGCCGACTACATTGTTGATCTATCCTTAACGAAGTACATAGACAGTTGCGCACTGGGAATGCTTTTGAGTCTGGACAAGTTTGTACGCAAACGTGCCCGACAACTGCGAATAGTTAACTGCAATGAACATGTGAGAAAGATATTCACTCTGGTGCATTTCGACAAAAAACTGAGTATTCAGTAACAGCCGAACGCAGAGCCATACGCAACAAGCACCAGAATAAAAGACCCAAGGACCAAGAACCGTGAATGCAATTGATCTGCAAACAGAAAATCAACAGCTAACGCTGGAATTGGAAGCCCTGCAACAGCAGCTTGATAAAGACAAGCTGCGAAGCGAATACGAGCAACATTTGGTAAAGCAGGTCCTTGAGCACGCAGCCAGACGCAGCTTTCGTGAATTTCCAAACGTCGAACATCATCATCGTCCTTTCGGTTTTTTCGACGGTGATCTGTTCCTCACGACAAAGCGCCCTGAAGGTGGTTTGTACGCCTTGTTGGGAGACTTTACCGGTCATGGCTTGGCTGCGGCCATAGGTGGAATGCCAGTATCTGAAATTTTCTTCAGCATGGCGGCTAAGTCTCTGAGTATTGGTGAAATGGTTACGGAGATGAACGCTACCTTGCATCGTTTGCTGCCCGATTCCATGTTCTTTGCAGCGGTATTGATGGAGCT
>JBGCDE010000165.1:0-42646 GCA_045105115.1 Pseudomonadales bacterium
GATATTCGTTGATCATGCGGTAAACAACCCCCTTACTGGATTCAACATGATTGATCTGGCCAATCACCTGGCCGCAGATATTCATCGCTACTTTCTGCGTGTCAGCGGAGCCCGCATAGGTCTCGGTGCGCCGCATGGCATCCGCTGTAACAAGACCATGTAACGGCATGGGTAGTGGTTCAATAGTGTTTCGATTGTCCCAGAATTCGGTCCATTCGTTGCGCAGTACCCGCGCACCCTTACCAGTCCAGGCTTTGGTGCGAACAGTGTCGTTGACGGTTGCCTTCAGCAGACTTTCTTTTTGTGCCGGCTGAGCGTGGGCTTCTTCAACGGTTAGCCACAATGAGCCGGTCCAAACACCCTGCGCGCCCATAGCCAATGCTGACAGCATTTGTCGACCGTTGCCGATGCCACCAGCGGCCAGTACAGGCATCGGGTGAACTGCGTCAATGATCTCAGGCCACAGCACCATTGAACCCACTTCCGGCGTGTGCCCGCCGCCTTCGCCGCCTTGAGCAACCACAAAATCCAACCCGGCCTCTTTATGTTGCAGCGCTTGTTTTTTCTTGCCGCACAAAGCACCTAATAAACGACCGCTATCTTTCACCATGCGCACGATATGATCCGGCGGCGTACCTAAAGCATTAGCTATTAGCTTACACTTCGGCCGGGTAAGCGCTTCTTCAATGCAAGGCATCACTGTTTGCATGGTCCAACCTAGTATTTTTGGCCTAGCTGTTTCCGGCCAGGGTGGAACACCATGATCTGCCATTAATTTTTCAGCCGCTTCGATGTGACCATTCGGCACCATGTCCCACAGCTTGTTTTCTAATTCTTCTTCGCTAAGATCGGGCTCGTCTCTACCTACATAGTTCTGCGGTATCACCACATCAACACCGTAGGGTTTTTCACCAATGTGCGCGTCAATCCAGTCCAAATCTTCCTTTAGCTGCTCGGCATTCATAAAACCAGCGCCTAGAACGCCTATGCCACCCGCCTTGCTAACTGCGACTACTACGTCGCGGCAATGACTGAATGCGAAGATGGGAACTTCTATATCAAGTTGCTTACAGATATCTGTATGCATGACTTAACTCCAAAAAAAAAAAAGAAATGCTAGGCCAATACGCCACGCATAATAACGGCGCGCGCACTCTTCGCAAGCGAACGGCCATCAAGGCGGCCACCCCACCGGTACCACTCCAGAAGCATGCCGTCTGTAAGTGCCACCAGTACAGCTGCCTGCTCATGCGGTGACATCTCTTTGGCGAACTCGCCGGTGCGTTGACCATCGGTATTCACACGCTCCATTTCTTCGTGATAGCGTTCGTACATAGACTTAACATAGTCTTCAACAGCGTCTTCACGGCCAAAAAATTCAAGCGATATGAGAATGGGCAATAGCAACAACTCTTTGTTGTCAGCCCCAACAGCGGCGCACCAATCAACAAACATGTTTAGTTGGTCGCGGGCGGATTTATTTGAGTCGCGCATGTCGCGGAAAATTCCAGCGTATAAATCGTTAGACTGACTGAGCAGTTCCAACAGCAAGGCCTGCTTGCCTTCAAAATAAAAATACACAGCGCCCTTGGTCAGGTTCGCCTGGCGAGCAATATCATCAATGCTGGTTGTCCCAAATCCTTTCGACACAAACAACGTTAACGCAGAGTTGAGAACTTGCTCTGTGCTGTGCTCGCGTCTTTCCTGATTGCTGCGCCTGCCTGCTTTTGCCATGCTTACAATACTGCTCTGAATTCAGTAGGTGATTTACCCGTCCAGCGCCTGAAGCTGCGAGCGAAGTTGCTGCAATCACTGAAGCCAAGCATGTACGCTACTTCCCCCACGGTGATATCAGCCCGAGAAATGTATTCCTCAGCCAATTCGCGGCGAGTGTTGTTAAGAATACTTTGATAGCTGCTATTTGAGATTCTCAAGGCGTGCGACAACTGCGCTTCTTCTACTTTTAAGACCCCGGCAACATCGAGCAAGCTGAATCTTCCTGTTGGCAATAACTCAAACAGAGCAACTCTTACTTCGTTAACCGTGTCTACCCGACCTAGGTTTTTCAAATACTCAAACACCATGCATTCGCTACGTCTGGCTAACTCAGCGTTTCCGCCTGGAAAAGGCACGTCAAGGTCCGCTATGGGGAACACTATCTTATTCTGGGCAGCATCAAATTCCAGCGGGCAGCTAAAGTGACGCTCAAACTCCTGAATCTGTTCGCTGGGCGGGCTGCAATTAAAAGAGACCGCTGTGGGCGAATAGTCTGGTTGATAAGCCATGCGAATAAGCTTCAACCAGGTTGCCGCCCAACCGGAAATTTGTGCCAGCGCTTCATCGTTGTTTTTAAATTCTTCGATCGCTGAATAAGTCAGTTCTGCGACGCCATTTTGTACCGTAAATGTTGTCTGCTCATTGGTGTTTATATACGCATAGTATTGCTCCAATCGCTCGCAGAATGTGCGCAAGCTGGTGGAAGATATCAACATAATTCCAAAAGAATGGTAAGTGGTGGCGTGCACATTTTCTGCGTACCTCAGCCCAAAAACTGGTCCGAATTTGCTGCCGGTTACTCTGTCTACGATCGCCGAAATTGACCCTAGAGGCACTCTAGCGTCGTACTTTGAAGAAGAATCGGTATCAAACCCTGCCTCGGCTAATATGGCGTCGGCGTCCAGGTCCATGCCCTGCAGAGTGGCCACCAGGCCTTGCAGAGTTCCGGCATAACTTGTTGAAACCTGTTCACTCACGGTGCGTTGCAACTTGAAGGGCGTTTGACTGATTGTAAGACGAACAGAGACTGTCGCCAATGCATCATTTTGGTACAGATATCACTCTTAACGTGACGGTAACTCAAGATGCAATCGTGCGGTGACTGTTTCGCCATTAGGGCCGCTTATGCCAGCATCCACAAGAACAACAGATGTCTCTGCTTGCAGCTCAGTAACCGATCCTGCAACAGTGATGGTATCGCCAACGCAATTAAAACCGGCCATTCGCAAGGACTCGATACGTTTTAGACGGCCCCGAACCCCCATCCACTCGCGGGCTAAGCGTTCAAACATCGCCATTAAAAAGAATGTGTTGGCGTAGGCCTCTTGCGCACCGGTTGCTTTCGCTACTGTTTGGTCGTGATGAATCAGTGACATATCACGATTGGACCCGGCTTCCATCACTAAGCGTTGCAAAGTGATTGGTATAGAAAATGCTGGCAGCTCGGTACCAATCTGAATATCGGCAAAATAGCGTTGCTCGTTTTGAAGCTTGGAATCTACGCTCATTGCTTACCTCCTTCAGCTACAGGCGGTGAGAAACGAAAGATATCGAGCACGGCAACGGCGACAATCTCATCATTCTGATTGGTATAAGTGTCTTCCTGCTTCAGGAAAGCACCCTTGCCAACACGCAATTCTTTGTGGTGAATACCCATCAGCTTGCTTGAAATCTTGATTTGATCACCGATGTACATGGGTTCGAAAAATTCCACGTCGATGGTTGTTGCGAAGCTAAGCGTGCACGGCGCCGGTACGTCAAAAATAACCGGTATGTTAATTTGCTTTGGCTCGTCGCCGGCTTGCTCCAGCGGGTCGCCCGGTTGCCAGTAGGTGCCGATACCATACGTCATGGCCATGGTAGCGGGTGCTACAACACCTTCGTAGCCAGCAAAGCGTGCTGTTTCTTCATCGTAGTGAAGCGGGCAAGCAAATTGTTTGGCTTCAAGCCAGCGGCGAATACTGCCCTGTTCAACAGGGTCGGCGCCAATGCTCTCGCCAACCACTTGGTTCAGGTAGGATTCGGTCTCTTCCCAGCTACCCCACTTGCCCCATGCCGCTTGCTCACTCATTTACTTGACCGGTCTAAAGTACGGCAGAGTGACATCATCGGTAACGTCTTTGTAGACCACCTCAAGTTGCATGCCTATGTGCACATCTTCCGGTTCACACTCCACCAGGTTGGTGTGCATGCGAATTCCTTCCGGCAGATCAATCCAGGCCAATATGATGGGAAGGTCTTCAACAAACATTTCCTCCACACCTTCATAGGTAACCGAGAAGCTGTAGAGCTCGGCTTTGCCACTGGCTTCAATCCAATCCAGATTTTGGCTCCAGCAGTTGGGGCAATCTCGTCGCGGGTAAAAAATATTGCTGTCGCAGTCGTTGCAATGCTGTACCAGCAGTTTGTGTTGCTTGGTGCCTTCCCAAAAAGCTTCGCTATACGGCTGAACTTCGGGTAATGGCTTGCGATAGCCAGTCGTTTGATCGTTCATCGTGGCGCACTCCCAAAAACGCTGGTACAGGTGTTCATGACTGAGCCGCCAGACGTGGTTAGAATGGCGTGCTGGCAATCTGGCACTTGCCTTTCGCCTGCATCGCCGCGTAGCTGGCGAATTGTATCGAGGTAGAAAGCCATCGACACGCCTGAGCCGGTATGGCCGCGGCCGGTTGCATCACCCATTGTAGTGCACGGTGTTTTGCCTCCTGGGCCACATTCACCGGAAGCCCACAATTTGGCGCCCTGACCTTCTTCGCATACACCATAACCTTCAAGAGCGCTGGCCTGCGTATAAGGATATGCCCCGTATATCTGCCGTAAATCCATATCATGAATACTCAAGCCTGCTTCACCCAAGGCATCAGCGCTGGATTCATGGTAAGCCTTGCGATGAAACACGTCTTCGCGCAGTAGCGGTGTTGCACTCATAAAACGCATTCCGTGACCTAATTTATAAACGGCTTTTGCCTTCAGCTCTTGAGCAATGGCATGTGAGGTCACCACCATCGCACCGCCACCATCAGCTAGTAAGTTACACTCTTTGGCACGCAGCGGAGTGCTAATCATGCGCGAGCTCAACACGTCTTCCAGCGTAACCGTTTTACCGTAAAAAATTGAATTGGGGTCTAGCGCACCCCAGGCCCGCAGCGCCACGGTGATAGACGCCAGCTCTTCGGCCGTAGCACCGGTCTCGTACATGTAGCGCTGTGTGATCAAGCCCATTGAGCCATTAAATGTGACGCCGTATGGGTATTCAAATTGTTTATCAAGGGGTGCGGTCGCAAAAAAATTGATCAGATCTTGCGGCGGAATATCGGATTGCACGGTTGTATGCGGCACCAAAACGAATTTGGCCTGCCCGCTTTCAATAAAATATTCAGCCATGCGCAAACAGTTAGTTGTTGATGCACCACCTGCATTGACTATGCAAATGTCTTTGCATCCTTCCATGCCAAGTACTTCAGGAATCTTCCCCAAACTCATATCGTTTTGCATCGAAGGCTGCGCCATCGGGTTAACCGAAATAACAGCACCAATCTCGTTCTTGTCGATGCCGGCGTCGCGAATGGCGCCAATGCATACGTCGAGCAATATGTCCCAGCGCGTGCGTTCGGGCATTCTTCGGGTAGGCACTTCGGCAATACCTATTACAGCTATTCCTTTCTCACTCATTATTATTGTCCTCGCTCAGTCGTCTTCTGCGTATTCGGGGCGGTCAAACAAATCCAGATTGTCGTCAATGCTTACCGCAAGCGGTCGACGTAAGGATATCGTGTCTGCGTCTGTTGGAATCATAAATTCCCACAATGTTGCGGGTATCTCGGCGTCTTTCGGCTTACGCCGGCGCTCGTCCCAGTTATCGTCATTGTTTTGGCCAAGCATTGCTGACAACTGCTCGTCACTTACTCCGAACTCCGCCAAAAATTTACTTAAGGTGTCTTCAACAAAACCAAGGCGCGCATCCCACACGGAGGATGAGCGAATGCCTTCTTGTATTAAGGGGTCATTATCCGATTGCTCTTTGCTGCCAAACCAGGCCAACACTTGCGGGGCGCGCTCAAGTACCGAGTTACGAATATTGTCGCGCTCGCTGTCTTCCGCTGCTTTTAGCCAACCGTGCAATGCCAAACGATGAAAATACAATTCCTTGCCAAAATGCTTCACCATACCGGAAATTTCCGGCTCACTACTTTCCTTGAACGTTGACAACATCCGCCAGATTGCCGCTTCTGCGAGCAAAGCCGACACAACGAAATCGCCCCAACTTTCCGGTGGGGCAGACAACATGCTCATGTCATGTATTTTGTCTACGCCGCGCCCGAACTCAAGCTGGTGTTCGGGGAAATTAAGTTCTTCTTCCAGAAACCGAAACATAGCTCGCGTATGGCCCAAACTGTTTTGCGCGATACCAGCAAAAGAAGAACAGTCGGTCAGGCTGCGCCCATTCATCATCACCTTTATATACCAATGCCCTAACACCCAATCGGTGTCGGCTAAACACAACATCTCCGAAAGAAAACGGGGTCTGGCTTGCTCACTTAAATGCATAATATTCTCACTTCGCCTTTGCTAGCGTTTCTTTTTACCTACTACTTACTGAAACTCTAAATATCATCCGGCAGCTTTCCTTGCCATTTCATCCAGCCAAATGTGCTTTTGCAATCATTGCACTGCATGGATATTTCAGACACCGTGCCGCCGAAAGGATTTGTTACTCGAGTGTTTGTAGATTCACACCATGCACACGGCACTTCGCCGTCGAATTCGTCACCAAATTCCTGACGCTGGCCGTCACTGGTGGAATTGCTAGCGCCCACCACTTACACCATACCAACTATGTCGTTAGCCGAGATAATCCGGTCTATGCTGTTACGCGGTGCAATGCACATCTCTACCCAAGGTTTCTCGGAATACACCAGCCGTGCCTGCGCAATAGCAGACTCATTATTGGGCGCACTCAAACAACCAATATGTATCAATGCATCATCCATTTTCTCGCGCGCGAATACTTCGTAGTAATCGTATTCCATCGTCGGCAAGGTAGACTTGTCTTTTACTGTACCCATATTGATTTGCTCAGGATCTAAATAATGTAGCCGTGTTCTTTGGCAATAATTCGGGCGTCAGGTGTGATGTCATTGCGGTTCCACTCGTGATGCCATTCCACCTTCACTTTCACTCGCTTCACGTTGGCCAGTTCACCAACCGTTTTTTTGATGTCTGCCTGAATCAGATCCCATGCCGGGCAACCGACACAAGGAAATACCAAACCGACTTCCACCACGCCATGACTGTCGACATCAACCCGTCTCACCATGCCCATGTCCGGCAGGCTTACGTTCATATGCGGGTCCATCACGGTATTCAGGGCTTCGCGAACGGAGGCTTCCGTCACTAACGCGCTAGATTGTGCATTACCGGTTAACGCGTTGCTGTTGGCTACCATAGTTGGCTGCCCCACTCTTCGCGTTGCAGTCGCTCATAGCATGCAGGCCGCATAGGGCCGCCCGACTTGAAGTTACCAATCGCTCTGTCCCAAGTGGTTTCTTCCCATTCCCAATCATGCGTGTCGGCATCAAAAGTCATCGGGTATGGCATGCCTTCGATTTCATAGTCATCGGTGTCTTCGTTGTGCTTGGCCGGAACATCCAAACCCACGCGCAAGGCAAACTCGGTAGCTGAGCGCAACCATTTTTCTCGCATGGTGTCGTTAGACCATTCCCTGACTTTATACGTCAGCTGATCCGGGTGACCTTTTAAATGGTCAGGGCGACCATACCAATGGTAGCCCCAGGGGAAAATCCAACGCACGGCGTCATTCACCAGCTTTTTTGTTTCTTCAGTTTGATTAAAATAATACTCAGTCCACATAGCACCATGACGGAAGTGGTAGGCTTCTTCAAAATTGACCTTTTTCAGGGTTCGACGATACGGTGCAAAACTGCAATGCAATTCCAGGTCCCAGGTAGTGAAACGACCTGCTCGATCGAGAAAGGCTTGCGACACAACAAACTCAGCGTAATTGCGAATGGGGAATTCCATGATCGGCAGCGACCAGTACTTTCGAGGGTCGGCTTCAAAAGCCAGCTTTTGCATATCAACCCCAAAGCGTTCGTACAGCATGCCTTGCTGGTGCGCATGGCCCACCTCGTCCTGAATGGTTCCGCAAATCGCTACTTTGGCACCAATATCAGGAGCCACTTTATAAGCGGTATAAGCCCAGGTAAGAACGGTAACCTCACTTTGCGCTGCAATTTCCAGCGTACGTTGGAGAATGGCACGATAACGCGGTGTGAGTTCTTCCATATCCTCAATCAGCTCGCCGGCCTGAATACGAGCCAATAAGGCTTCTTCCGCTTGATCAGCCGAACTGCTTGCTGCCGTGTCTGCGTTTAACATGCACACTCTCCACTAATAGATTGCTTACATACATACTATACAGTATGTAAATATTGTCAATACGATCGAATGCGCATTCACGCACTCATGATTCAGTTAATTTGGCGCTCACCGGAGCCCCAGAATTGAGCTCTCAAGCCCTTTTTATCAGTTTTACCCAATGCAGTGACTGGAATTTTCTCAATAAATTCAATGAGCTTGGGCGAATGCACTGCCCCTTTGCCTTGCTTAACCAGCTCTCTTAACTCAGCCTTTAAATCATCTTCATTCACTTTTTGACCAGGCCTTAACACCACCATTGCAGCGACTTTTTCGCCCCATTTTTCATCTGGAATTCCGATAACTGCGCTCATAGCAACCGCTTGGTGAGTAGCTAGAACATCTTCTACTTCTTTCGGGTATACGTTGAAACCGCCGCTGATGATCAGGTCTTTTGCTCGGTCCACCAAGTAATAGAAGCCTTCGTCATCTTGATACGCAAGATCTCCTGTGTGCAGCCAATCACCGCGCAGCGTCTCTGCTGTTTCTTCTGGTTTATTCCAATAACCGCGCATAACAGCCGCGCCTCGCACGCATACTTCACCTACTTCACCTTGGGGCACCGGTTCACCCGCACTATCCAGTAAGCTCATGATTATTCCGGCGGGCGGGCGACCACAGGATGACAGCCGGTGGGGATGATTCAGCGTGTGTTCTTCCTTGCGCATCATGGTCAGATGAACGCACTCGGTCTGGCCGTAGCATTGCATCAATACAGGACCAAACAATTCCAGGGCTTCTCTCAGGCGCGTAGGAGACATAGGTGCAGACGCATATATGATGGATTCTATACTGCTCAGATTCGCTGTTTGTGTGCGCGCATGGTCGAGCAATGCGTAAATCATGGTGGGCACCAGGAATAAAGTGTTGATGCCTTCGTTCTCCACCAGGTCTAGCACCTTGTCTGGATCGAAACCGCCCAGCAGATAAACCTTACCGCCATTCAAAAACGTAGGTATCAGTAGGAAGCCGGCCGCATGGCTGATAGGCGATGAGGCCAGATAACGAATTTCCTCGGGCCACTGCCACTCACCCAGCGAAATTAAACTTTTGGCCGCCATAGCGCCTTGGGTGAGAATCACTCCTTTGGGCTTGCCGGTCGTGCCACCGGTATAAGTTAGCCAGGCAATATCATCGCAACAGGGCTGATAGTCGAGAATATTCGGCGAACATGCTTCTGCTAGCGCAATAATATCCGCACCGAAATCAGCATCGCCCAATGCAAACACTGAGATACGCGACTCTATACTTGATCGTAATTCACGTCCGCGATCTGCAAAAAATGGCACATCTACAACTACCAGCGAAATATTAGCGTCATTAATTATATAGAGTTGGTCACCCAGAGAGCCCATTGGGTGCAATGGCGTATAGCGAATGCCGCTGGCGAGGCACGCGGCCATTAACACATAGGTGTCTACTCTGTTGGCTGCGAGCTGTGCCAATCCATCGCCGGGATTCAAGCCCGCGTCTTTTAAAGCCTGCGCAAATTTCCATATACGCTGTTCTAAATTGGCGTAAGTCAGCGCAAGGCCGCCCGCGTCAACGATTGCGTCGCGCTCAGGCCAACGCCGCAGGCCTTGCAGTATCATGTCAATGTACGTACTGCCTTGATGCAATTGGCTTGCTGTCATTATGTTTTATGATTGCTCAGCTAAGCACGCACTGTAACTCAGTTATGTTGGCCAAATTGGTTATAACAGGCAATATTCTGGTCGCTGTGAATGGCGCCAGTTAAAGCAGTAGGCCTGGTGGTGAAAAAGACGAGGGCCAGGCCTTCAACTATGTGTGCACCAACTGTTGTCTGTATTCGTTCGGCGACACACCCGTCCATTTTTTAAATGCGCGAGAGAAGTTTGCAGTATCCGAAAAACCGATCAGATAAGCGATTTCATAGATCGGTAATTCCTGCTTAATATATTCGTCCGCCAGGCTATGTCGAGTGTCGTCCAACACTTCACGAAAGGTGGTGCCTGACTGCTCAAGTTTATTGTACAAAGTGCGCGTACTCATATTCAGAGCGCTGGCTACTTGTTCTTTGCTAGACACACCTGAAGGTAGCAACCACACCAGTTCCTTACGCACGCGCGATGGGAAATCAATGCGGTCCAGTTTATTGAGATACTCAACCGTAAGCTGCTCGTACATTTCGCCTAGCTGGGGATTGGCGCTGTGCAGCTTTCGGGCAACATCTTCCTCACGCAGCACAATTTCTGTGTTCTGGGCGTCAAATGTAACCGGGCAGCCAAAAAAGCGTTCGTACTCTTCCGCCAGCGCACCAGGATGAGCCCGCCTAAGGGTAATTTCCTTCGGCTCGTAGTGATCGTGTAAGGCAACACGAATAATCTTCACAATAATTGAGGCAATACCGTCTTCACGGATAGGGGAAAACTCAACCGGATTTACGTGTATGGCACGGAGGTGAAACAAGCCATCTTGCGCATCAATCACCATTTCATCGTTTGTGGTTATCAGACGATAATACTTCGCCAAACTTTCCAGAAAACCGCCTAAGGTTTCGCTGCAATACATGGCGATGCCTAGAGAGTAAAAGGTAGTTGGGTGAATGTACTTTGACATGGTCAGGCCAAATACCGGATCATTTGATGCCTGCTCCACTTGGTTCAGTAAACGATGAAAAGCGTCTGCGGGCATGCGCACACTCGGATCACGCAGCGTGTTTAGGTCAACACCAGCAAGATCGAATAGAGACTCGGGGCCTATACCCTCGGCCTCAAGCGTTTGAGCTATCAACCAGCCCAATGGGCCGATGGTTGAAAAACCAGCTGTTAACATAGTGTATCGCGCTATCGGTGCAGTAACTTGACTATGATTTTGCCTGAAATAACAAGCCTGATGCAAGCGTAAAGCAGCCCCGTGTTAGGTTTGCTGACGCTCTGATCGAAACACCAGATAAACGCCTCTGGTGACCAGAGGAATAACAAATACAACAATAAAGGCCATTGCCAATATGCTGTAGCCGGTAAGAATTAAGGCCACTATGCCGATGCGACTAAGCAACATGCTGACCAGCACCATGCCAACGGCCACTACACCGTGGCCTAATGGGCTTAAAGGTTCTCCCTCTCGCTGAATACGCCAGGCATCCATACGTTCCAGAAAACCCTGCAACATGCCCACGCCGGTCTGCGCAATCAGTACGAAAAGCACGACAACATACACGTTCAAAAACATGGGCGATGCGAGATGATCAATAAGCCAATAAGTGGGCAACTCTTGATCTTTAATCGCTGGCCACGCGCTCATGAAGGCATAGTGGAATACCGCGCCGGGAATCACAGCGACCAGAGCAGCAACACTACCCGCCAGCAGAGACTGGCCGCGCGATTGCAGCCCACGGCCGCAGTACAACAGCAAGGGAATAAACCCGCCATTAACCAGGGCGTATTGCATGCCACCCTGCCAGGCGCTCCAATCCACTTCGTCGCCGCGAAAATTGTCCACGATGGGCTGCGTATGCCCGTTAAACAGCACAAACAGCAAGGCCACCAACACACAAAACAAGGCACCCACTGAGAAGACCATGCTTTTCTGAACGAGATGTCGCCCTCGATAATTCAACAGAAAAATGATCAGCAGCAAACCGGCGCTGCCCACCCATGGTGGAAAACCAAAGCGGGACTCGCTAATCACACCGGCCGCGGTTACGCATATAGCCAAGGTAATCACCATGCCTATGAGTATCACCACCTCATACAATACCCAGGCTCGACCGAGTATTGGTTTAAAAAAGCCGCGATATTCGAACTGTTGAAAACGACGGGATATTTCGAAGCAGAGAAACAGCAATACCCCATATGTAAACGAAACAGAGGCCAAGGCCAATACTCCACTTTTGGGTCCATGCTGACTGACGAACTCCATTACTTCGCGGCCGGTTCCATAAGAACCGCCAAACACAACCGATAAAAAAACGGCTGACGGAATGATTAGCACTCGAGAGGCAAATGTCTGGGACATAAAAATACTTTTATTCTTGTTTGGATCCAGTTCATAGAATACCGTGAAATTGTAATCTGCACGCTATTTATTAGTTAGCTAGTTCCTTTCGTACAAAGAAACGGCAAAGGGTGACAATGCTGAAAGCTTTTATTCGCAATCATTAATGCGCTATGATTTTTGCCTGTAATGAAACGCGTCGGGCCCAACAAGGCAGTCGCACCAACTGAAAATGAAGATAAAAATATGAATGAAGACAAGGTATGCCAAAAGCTGGAGCAATTAGGTCTAGTGCTACCAGCGCCAATGCAATTGCCACCTGGCATGGTCGCGAAGTTTCCAATGGTTAGGATTGTCGGTCAGCGCTGCCTGATTTCAGGCCACGGCCCATTGAACGCCGACGGTACCATCGCCCAGCCGCTCGGCAAAGTGGGAGCTGAAGTGGATATTGAACAGGCGGTTCTCGCGGCACGATTAACCACGCTCGCTATTTTAAGCAGCCTTAAAACTGAGCTGGGCTCGCTCGACCGAATAACGGCCTGGGGTCGGGTAATGGGTATGGTTAATTCCGCGCCGGGTTTCAACAAGCAAACACCGGTAATTGATGGTTTCAGCAACCTGATAAATGAGTTGTTCGATCCTGACGTTGCGGCGCATTCACGAGCTGCAGTGGGTATGGCGGAGTTACCTATGGGTATACCCG
Source organism: Pseudomonadales bacterium (assembly GCA_045105115.1). GTDB lineage: Bacteria > Pseudomonadota > Gammaproteobacteria > Pseudomonadales > JAUIET01 > JAUIET01. The sequence goes on from JBGCDE010000165.1 coordinate 12,878, forward strand.
TAGAAATTGAAGCTGAAGTGTACTTCGAATAATGGCAAAGAAAGTAGTCATCCAAACCTCAGAGGACTTTCAAGATAGAGAGGGACAAACTCTATTTGTGTCAGAGCCAGTGCTGGCAAGCAAAGAACGCATCCAACAATACTGCCAATCGGTCAATCAAATGGATTGGTTTCATTGGGACGAAGAACGCTGCAAACAATCTCCGTTCGGTGCCATTGTGGCACCCGGTATGTTTACCTTGTCACTTATTCATTCGGTGTATTTTGAGAACGTTGAACTGAGGGGGCTGCGTGCCTTGTTCCTAGGCTCCGATCGCTTTCGCATATTGAAACCAGTAACTGCGGGCTCTGAACTGCGCTTGACCTTCGACGTTCAAAAAATTGAAATTCGCGACCATGGATTTGCGGTTCACTACTCGTTTACCTGGAACGCTGATGGCAATGAGCAGCCAGTGACCTTAGGTAACTTTATCGTGCGGTATTGGGAGGAACACGAAAGTTAGGCACTGGGAATTTGTCTCGCCCCTACTCTCCATATTTTCGCACCCCAGGAATTTCTATATGCGCAATGAACCGACAAAACTAAGTGACAGTTATCTCTGCGGCTCCAATGAAAGGCCTCTGATTAATCAAACTATTGGTCAATATTTCAATACTATTGCCAGTAACTTTGCTGATGAAGAAGCCTTGGTTGTAAAGCACCAGGATATACGTTGGAGTTACGCAGAGTATCGCCAACGTATAGATGCACTGGCAACCGGCCTGCTACACCTTGGCATAGAAAAAGGCGATCGCGTTGCTATTTGGGCACCTAATTGTGTCGAATGGGTGTTGACCCAATTTGCCACCGCAAAAATTGGCGCCATTATGGTGTGCATCAACCCCGCCTATCGACTGTATGAACTGGAGTACGCGCTTAACAAGTCTGCTTGCAAAGCAATTATCAGTGCCGAGTCATTCAAGACCAGCATGTATCTGGATATGCTCAATGCTCTGGCGCCAGAGATTTCAAGCAGCACTCCAGGTCACGCTCGCGCAGAGAAGTTACCTTCGCTAGAAATTGTAATTCGAATGGGCGAAGAGACTACGGCCGGAATGCTGAACTTTACGAATGTTTGCAGCATGGGCGAAGAGGCTGATTACCAACATTTAGACACACTCAATATCGAACTGGACTGCCACGACCCAATCAACATTCAGTTCACCAGCGGCACCACTGGCAATCCTAAAGGCGCAACACTCAGCCACTACAATATTCTGAATAATGCCGACCTTGTGGCTAAAGGCTTTGGGCTGAGCCAGCAAGATCGCTTATGTATTCCTGTGCCTTTGTATCATTGCTTTGGCATGGTGATGGGCAGTTTGGCGTGCGTAACTCAGGGTGCGACGGCGATTTTTCCCGGTGCCGCGTTTGAACCCGAAGCTACTTTGCGCGCTGTAGAGGAAGAGCAATGCACTGGCTTACATGGTGTGCCCACTATGTTCACCACCGAGCTGGAAAGTGCCAAGTTTTCCGATTTTGATCTCAGCACTTTGAGAACCGGAGTGATCGCCGGCTCTATTTGCCCCGAGCCGCTAATGCGGCGCATTGTTGATGACATGAATATGCACGACATCACCATTATGTATGGGCAAACCGAAACCAGTCCGGTTAATCACATGACCGCATCTGATGACCCGTTTGAGAAGCGCGTGAGCACAGTTGGACGCGCTGCACCGCATTGCGAAATCAAGATCATTGATGATGCTGGCAAGCTCGTCGCCATTGGTTATAAAGGTGAGGTTTGCTGCCGTGGCTATGGCGTTATGAAAGGATACTGGGACGAGGAAGAACGTACATCCGAGACCATCGACAATGATGGTTGGTTGCATTCCGGTGACATAGGCGTCATGGATGAAGACGGCTTTGTGCAAATTGTTGGCCGTATTAAAGATATGATTATCCGCGGTGGGGAAAACGTGTATCCGGCCGAAGTTGAAGAATTTCTTTACACCCACCCGGCCGTGCAAGATGTGCAAGTTTTCGGTATAGAAGATGCGAAATACGGCGAAGAAGTCTGCGCCTGGATCGCGCTAAAAGAAAATACCGTCGTTAGCGAGCAGGATATCAAGGAATTCTGCAAAGATCAGATCACTCATTTCAAAGTTCCCAGGCACATTCGCTTTGTGACTGAATTTCCTATGACAGTCACTGGCAAAATTCAGAAGTATAAAATGCGTGAAACTATGGAAAGCGTACTGGCAAATTGATCTTCCTTGTGTCTCTGGCGGAGCATTAGTACTCACATTGGCGTAAACTTCCTTAATCTACTGCACCCACCCGCCAGAAAACGGAATTGATTGGCCGACAAAAAAGTCACTTTCATTAGACGCGAGAAAAAGCGCGAACAAAGCATCTTCGCGCCCAGCCGCAAGCCTTCCGGCCCCATACAGTCGTTGGCTTGAGTAACCAGCACTTTTTACCCAGCAATCAATGTTCACTCAATTTATTCTCCTGACATGTTCTGCCAACGTTGAATCCAGTTAAGTATTAGCGTGTTAACGGTATCCGGTTTTTCCTGGTGCAGAAAGTGCCCTGCCCCTTCAATTTGTTGAACGTCCAGGCCATTGGGGAAGTCCTCAGTCGGCCTGGGTAGTTGATGAAGATAGGATTGCGCATTGTCAGGAAAGCCATCCAGGCAAAACACCAGCGACCCCCACCTATCGTATGGGCGCTGAATGTAAGCTCGCCGACAGCAAGAGACGTTGCCTGGTAGAGTAGAGACGAAATCATCGACGCAGTGTAATCAATTGCTTCCGCCGTCAGGTTTGGCAGCAAGAATGAAGCTTGAAGTATCTGCTCCCTCGGGAACTGTGCGGCGCGAGGATTGACACCGGCTCAGCACGAAGTTTAACCTTGCTACGCAGTCTGGATGCGCCTGAATATCAAGCTTCAAAAACCCGCCAATAAACCCGCCATAATCTAGGACGGTAATGGGGTGGAAAATAACATAAATTGATGTTATACATAAGATTATGTGTGATTCTAAAAGCGCCAATAAACCCGCCAAAATCACCCCGATTGATCGTGGGGAATCCACTGTAGCTATGGAACCCATGCTAGTGCGTGCAGATTCCCCTTTGCGTGTGGAGCTATCAGATTTGGCAGTTGATTTGACCGCCAAATCAACTGGCTTTAGCCGGAGCTTACCGACGGCAATAGTGGCCGCACTTGCCGATCTGGTACGATCAATGAATTGCTATTACAGCAACCTAATTGAAGGGCACGATACGCACCCGATCGATATTGAGCGTGCGTTGCAAGAGGATTACAGCAGCGACCCCAAAAAACGTGATCTTCAACTGGAAGCAAAAGCCCATATCAATGTTCAGCAATGGATAGATGACAATGGGCTGGCTGGGCAAGCGACAACAACAGACGGTGTTGTGGAGGTTCACCGCAGATTCTGCGAGCAGCTTCCAGAAGACTTGCTTTGGGCGGAAAATCCCGATACGGGAGAACGCCAAAAAGTGGTGCCCGGACAATTTAGGGAAACAGATGTAATTGTGGGCCGACATATGCCTGTCAGCCCTGGAGCTGTGCCAAAGTTCATGCAGCGCTTTGAAAGCGCCTACTGTAATCTGGGTCGCGTTGATCAGCTAATTGGCGCTGCCAGCGCTCACCACAGACTGCTCTGGATACACCCTTTCGCTGACGGCAATGGCAGAGTAGCGCGCCTGATGTCTTACGCGATGCTTCGAAACTCTTTGCAAACCGGCGGCGTATGGTCCATTGCTCGCGGATTTGCAAGAAACGAAAACATGTACAAACAGCTGCTTGCCAATTGTGACCTTCCCCGTCGCAACGACATTGATGGCAGAGGTAATCTAAGCGAAGAATCACTCGTTGCTTTCACAAAGTTTTTTCTTCAAACCTGCATAGATCAAGTTGAGTTCATGGAAAGACTTGCTCAGCCAGATCGCTTGCGCGATCGAATCATGATTTGGATAGAGGAGGAAATACGCGCTAAAACGCTTCCCTCCAAATCAGACCTGGTTATGACTGCCCTACTGCATAGCGGTGCACTTTCTCGCGCTCAAGTGCCCGGCATTCTAAATATGAGTGAACGAAGCGCCAGCCGCATATCTTCAGCACTCCTCAAACGAGGAGTTGTCGCTTCAGCGACTACCCGTGCACCACTTAATCTTGTTATACCCGCCGAACTCGCGGCGCGCTGGATGCCAGGATTGTTTCCAGAACAAGTCTCTGCTTAAAATGCGATGCTTGTAAATGGGCCAAGTCCAAGACCGCCATCTTTATATCGAAATCCAGCGGGAATATCGGGAGCTGGAAGATCTAGCCACAGAAGGCTAAAACTAACGTTTTTACAATGCGCCAAACACTCTAACAATGATGACAAGATCATCAACAAGCCGGTATCGAATCATGTACCCTCTGGCGCCAAACTCAACAGGGAGTTCGCGAAAACCTGGCTCAGCATCCCATGGACGACCTTTCTCGGGAAAATCAGAGAGTGACCCCGCAGCGTCCACCAGCGTATTGATTGCACGAGTCGCCGCGTCAGGACTATGCGGGAATACAAAGTCATAAAGCCGTTGCAGGTCATGCTGCGCCGCTCTAAGCCATCTTACTTGGGCCATCAGCGGGCATTAGTGTTATTGCTTGCAAGTTTCTTCGCCCAGTCCTGCACCTCAGAGTGATCCAGCGATTCTCCCGTCAGCTCATATTGCTTCCAGCGGGTTTTCACCAATTCACGCTCGGCTTCGAGTGCTTCTTCAACCTCCAGATAGCGCTGAATCGCGGTTTTCATAAGGTAATGAGGCGATCTCTCGCGCACTTTGCCCAAGGCTTCCAGGCGTTGCTGTATATCTTCATTGAGGCGCACACCAAGTGTCGATTTGGCCATTCTAAATCTCGATGTAAGATTGATACACTCAGTATAACATTGTTGCACAAAGTTTCGCTTAGCTTCAAAAAATGAAGCTACACGGCGCCGGCAGTCAATCAAAGAAGCCGGCTTCGAGGGAGTTAGAGGTGTTGTTAGAACTTCGCTTAGGGTTGTTTCCCAAGCCTGATTACTTATGGAAACTGACAATTGTCACCGACAGCAGGACGTAGCTAGAGCTAACGCTGGTAGCGTCGCCGACTAAGTAAAATAAGAAATTGGTGGAGCCTAGCGGGATCGAACCGCTGACCTCAACACTGCCAGTGTTGCGCTCTCCCAGCTGAGCTAAGGCCCCATATTTGAGGCGTGCGATTCTACGGAGCACAGCTCTGCCTGTCAATTTCGCGGCGTAATATAGTTCGTGAATAGAACCAGTGCATCATCGCGCTCAGCGTGCACCAGCGGCTTCTTTTGGTGCGAGCACTTCCCTATTTTGGCGCAGCTCACCCAAGCCCACCCTCATAGCAATCGCGAATTTACACTGCAAAACTGCGCTAAGCCCTCGTTCTAATAGATATTTTCATTCTTGGCACAGATGCTGCTAACTCTAGGCAAACTAACATCACCGCTAGCCGTTTTCGGAGAATTGCATGGAAAACAACATTTACGAATTGCAGTACGCAATGGACACTTTCTACTTTCTGGTCTGTGGAGCACTGGTCATGTGGATGGCCGCCGGCTTCGCTATGCTGGAAGCTGGCTTGGTCCGCACCAAGAACACCACCGAAATTCTGACCAAAAACGTGGCTCTGTTTTCAATCTCTTGCCTGATGTACATGATCTGCGGTTACGCGATCATGTACGGTGGCGACTACTTTCTGAGTGGAATCGCCGGTGGTGATACGCTGGTTGAAGATGCCCTGGCATCATCTGCCGAGGAAGGGTTTGGCGGTGGGGCTGTGTACTCCAGCGCTTCTGATTTCTTCTTTCAGGTGGTGTTCGTTGCGACCGCCATGTCAATTGTGTCGGGTGCTGTTGCCGAGCGGATGAAACTCTGGGCATTCTTGCTGTTCGCTGTATTCATGACGGGTGTCATCTACCCGCTGGAAGGCAGCTGGACTTGGGGCGGTAATGCAGTGTTTGGTCTTTACACTCTTGGCGACCTTGGCTTTTCCGACTTTGCCGGCTCAGGCATTGTGCACATGGCAGGTGCGGCGGCCGCACTGGCAGGTGTGATTCTGCTGGGTGCTCGCAAAGGCAAATACGGTCCCAACGGCGAAGTACACCCAATTCCGGGCGCGAACATGCCTTTGGCTACTTTGGGTATGTTTATCTTGTGGATGGGCTGGTTCGGCTTCAATGGCGGCTCAGTACTGAAGCTCGGTGATATAGCCAATGCCAACTCTGTTGCTATGGTGTTCCTCAACACTAATACAGCGGCGGCTGGCGGTCTGGTAGCTGCACTACTGGTGGCACGCGTCATGTTCGGTAAAGCTGACCTCACAATGGCCTTGAATGGTGCACTGGCTGGACTAGTTGCCATAACCGCTGAACCCTCAACGCCTTCGCCTCTGGCGGCTACGATGATCGGCGCGGTTGGTGGTGTAATTGTGGTGTTCTCCATTCTTATGTTTGACAAGCTTCGTATCGACGACCCAGTGGGCGCAATCTCAGTACACGGTACCGTCGGCTTGTGGGGATTACTGGCAGTGCCATTAACCAATGCCGATGTTAGCTTCAGTGGTCAGTTGATTGGCGCAGCCACTATCTTTATCTGGGTATTTGGTGCGAGCTTTGTAGTGTGGTTCCTAATCAAAACCATTATGGGAATTCGCGTCAGCGAAGAGGAAGAATACGCAGGTGTTGATATCGCTGAATGCGGTGTTGAAGCCTATCCCGAATTTACCTAGACAACTTCATTAACTCAAACCCTCTCTGACTTAGCCCGTCGTTTTACGACGGGCTTCTTTTTATCCCAAACTTCTGCGCACTTCTTCTTCCAGCCTTATTAAGGCCGGGTTCCGCACGTTACGTTTGTAAAGAATGCTCACACTGATTGACCCCAGAGCCGGCAATGCAGCTTTGGTTAGAATTGGCAAACCCGGTGGCACCGTACTTCTTGCTAACGCGGTAATACCAATACGTTCTTCAATCGCAGTTTTAATTCCGCTGACATCAGGGTTGGTGTACACAATATTCCATGTATGCTCACGATGATCGAGCTTCTTCGCAATGCGTTTGCGATAGATGCACCCTTTCGGTGCTACTACTAATGGAATTGTCGTTTGCTCATCCAATACGTCTGGATACCCCACCCATACCAATTCGTCATCGCGCACATGCGCAGACAGGGGCGTGCGACTGGAACCCGGCTCATCATGCAAGGCAAGAATCATATCGAACTCTTGCTGTCGATAACCGCGCAGCAGGTTTTGGCTCAGGTCTGAGGTAACCTCTAGTGTTACCTCAGGATAGATGCGACGAAAACGGCCTATTACACGCGGCAAAATAGAACTCGCGAATTCGCTGGGAATGCCGAAGCGAACAGTGCCGCCCATTCGCGGTGATAAAAAATGGCCAAGTACTTCGTCATTCAATGACAATAAACGCTGGGCATAATCAAGAAACACACGACCGTCTTCATTTAGGCGCAGCTGTTTGTTATCGCGTACAAACAGGCTTCGGTCTAGCAAGGCCTCCAGCTTCTTCAATTGCAGACTGATGGCGGGTTGTGAGCGACCCAGTCGTTCACCGGCAGTCGTGACACTGCCCGTCTCAGCCACTTGAACAAATGACCTTACGGCATCCATAGGCAGGTTAGGTGATATCACATCGAATCCACAGTAAATTATCTATTAATATTATAAATGCATTTATTGAAAGTATAAATTTATCAAATCCAAAATCTGGAGTTATAATTCTACTTTCAACCCGGTGTATTGCTCATGTCTGAACTTGAACACCCTGGCAGCACTGCTTCGCTGCGCACCCCCCTATACGACCTGCACATTGAACTGGGCGCCAAAATGGTGCCCTTCGCCGGTTACGACATGCCTGTGCAATTCCCGGCAGGCATCATGCAAGAACACAGGCATACGCGAGATTCAGCGGGGCTTTTCGACGTTTCTCATATGGGCCAGTTTGTGCTCCGTGGTGCGTCAGCCGCGCTCACGATTGAGCGTTTATTACCCATTGATGCCGAGGCGTTGTCGATTGGCCAGCAAACCTACACCCAATTCACCAATGCCGATGGCGGTATTGATGATGATTTGATTGTCTGCCGTTGGTCCGAGGACAGCTTCTTTCTTGTGGTGAATGCGGCCTGCAAGCAACAAGATTTTGCTCATGTGCAGCAGCATACGCCAAGTGATTGCGAGCTCGTTGAACTTGCCAGTCATGCCTTGCTGGCCTTGCAAGGACCAAAAGCCGCAGACGTTTTGGCGACACTCGCGCCCGAGGTCTCCGAACTCTTTTTTATGCAAGGCTGCTGGGCCAAGATTGGCCAACACGATTGTTTTGTTACGCGTTCTGGTTACACCGGTGAAGATGGTTTTGAAATATCAATTGCCAATGAAGCGGCAGACTCTTTAGCGCGACGTCTACTCGCCCATGACTCAGTGGAAGCTATTGGGCTGGGTGCGCGCGACTCTTTGCGGCTAGAGGCCGGTTTGTGTTTGTACGGTCATGATTTAAATGCAAGCACCAGCCCGGTCGCGGCTGGGCTGATATGGTCTATTAGCAAGAGTCGCAGACTGGGCGGCGAAAAAGAAGGTGGCTTCCCAGGTGCGGATATTATCTTGCCGCAAATAGCACAAGGTACGGAGCAAAAAAGAGTAGGTTTGAGCGTGATAGGCAGAGCGCCAGTGCGTGAAGGTGCGACAATTTTTACAGCAGACGACCAAGCGTGCGGCCACATTACCAGTGGCGGTTTTGGACCCAGTGTTAATCAGCCCGTTGCCATGGGCTATGTTGATGCTGAATACAAAACCGTAGGCACCGAGTTATTTGCAGAAGTTCGCAATAAGCGCATACCGGTGCAAGTTGCTGCATTGCCGTTTTCCCCGCACCGATACCATCGACCTTAAGCAAGGATAAGTATGAATAGCCCAGAGCCTGCAACACCGGTCTTAAAAGCGTTTGACGAAGCGTTTTCCAGCCGCCATATAGGTCCCTCTTCGAACGAGCAAGCGGCAATGTTGAACGCTCTTGGTTTTGCTTCATTACATGATCTTATGGATCACATCGTGCCGCCGTCGATACGCAGTGAGCACGCTTTGGATTTACCTGACTCGCTGACTGAAGAGGCAGCGCTTCGTAAGTTAAAGGGCTATGCACAACAAAATACAGTTATGCATTCGCTGATTGGTCAGGGCTATTACAACTGTCACACACCCGGCGTTATTCTAAGAAACGTACTTGAGAACCCAGCTTGGTATACCTCCTACACACCTTATCAGCCAGAAATATCACAGGGCCGACTTGAGGCCCTACTCAATTTCCAAACCATGGTCTGCGACTTAACAGGCATGGGTATTTCCAACGCCTCTCTGCTGGATGAAGCTACAGCAGCCGCTGAAGCAATGACGCTTGCAAAGCGGGTCAGCAAAAGTAAGAGTTCGCAGTTCTTCATAGACCACCAATGCCTGCCGCAAACAATTGCTGTTTTGCAAACCCGCGCCGAGCATCTTGGTATTGACCTCGTGATAGGTAATCCAGACACAGACAGCCTGGACCAGGAGTTCTTTGGCGTACTGCTGCAATACCCGGGTGTGGATGGCGCAATCAGGTCGTTCAAAAACTGCATCACTGCAGCCCATAACCAAAAAGCCGTTGTTGTTATGGCGGCCGATATTTTGAGTTTGACCTTGCTTAAATCGCCGGCTGAGCTCGGCGCAGACATCGCGGTGGGAAATACACAACGTTTTGGTGTGCCGCTAGGCTTTGGCGGTCCACACGCAGCCTATATGGCCTGCGATGAAAAATACAAACGTTCACTGCCGGGTCGTATTGTGGGTGTGTCGGTAGACCAGCATGGTAACAAAGCCTATCGCCTTGCCTTGCAAACCCGAGAACAGCATATACGCCGCGAAAAAGCGACCAGCAACATCTGTACTGCACAAGCTTTACTGGCCATCATGGCGTCTTGTTTCGCTGTTTACCACGGTGCTGATGGCCTACGTCGGATTGCTCAGCGCACACATTATCTTACCCAGGTACTGCACGCCGGTTTCGGCGATGCCATAAGCCGTACAAGTTCTGAACCCTTTTTCGATACGCTTAGTGTGAGCTGCAAAGACAATACGCTTGCAATTCATGAGCGCGCCATCGAGCTTGGTATTAATCTGCGTCACATTGATGAGAACACAATTGGCGTTTCGCTGGATGAAACCTGCGGCGCCGAGCAAGTAGAGGCGGTATGGCAAGCGTTTGGCATTAGTGGCTTAAGCTTTGCCACAGTGGCTGAGTCGGTCACTCACGCATTGCCGGAAGACTGTCTGCGCAGTGACGACATACTGACCCATCCGGTGTTCAGTCAGCATCAAACCGAAACTGAAATGTTGCGCTATTTACGCGCCCTTGCCGACAAAGACATCGCTCTGGACCGCGCTATGATCCCACTCGGCTCTTGCACAATGAAGTTGAATGCCAGTAGCGAAATGTTTCCAATCAGCTGGCCGGAGTTTGCGAGCATTCATCCCTTCGCACCGGCTGAGCAAACACTTGGCTATCGCCATATGATTGAAGAGCTTGAACAGCAACTTTGCGCGGTGACCGGTTACGACGCGGTATCACTGCAGCCTAACGCCGGTTCCCAGGGTGAATACGCGGGTTTGTTAGCCATCAAGGCCTATCACCAGAGCAACGGGGAACCGCAACGATCGGTATGTCTTATTCCGGGTTCCGCCCACGGTACCAACCCTGCGTCAGCACAGATGTGCGGCATGAGTATTCAGGTTGTGAAATGTGATGAGCAAGGTAATGTTGACCTCGAAGACTTGAAAGAAAAAGCGCAGGCGAATTCAAATACTCTAGCGGCCATTATGATCACCTATCCGTCTACCCACGGTGTGTTCGAAGCTCATGTGCGTGAAGTGTGCGAGGTTGTTCACCAGTATGGTGGGCAGGTTTATATCGACGGCGCTAATCTCAACGCGATGGTTGGTTTGTGTTATCCGGGTGAATTTGGCGGCGACGTTTCGCATCTGAACTTGCACAAAACATTTTGCATACCGCATGGCGGTGGTGGTCCTGGAGTTGGTCCGGTAGCGGTACGTTCGCACCTGGCACCTCATTTACCCGGCCACTCCGATTTACCAGAAGACTATTCGAACATTGGCCCGGTCTCTGCCGCTGCCTGGGGTAGCGCCGGCATTCTTCCGATCAGCTGGATGTATGTCACGATGATGGGGGCAACTGGCTTACGCCAAGCTACAGAAGTAGCCATGCTCAGTGCAAACTATATTGCCAAACGCTTGCACGAACACTACCCGATACTTTACGTTGGCGAGCATGGTCTGGTTGCGCATGAGTGCATTCTTGATCTGCGTCCGCTGAAAGAACATTCGGGGGTTGACGTTGAAGACGTCGCAAAGCGTTTGATCGACTATGGGTTTCACGCACCTACCATGTCATTTCCAGTGGCGGGCACGCTTATGGTTGAGCCTACCGAAAGCGAATCTTTAGCCGAGCTGGATCGTTTCTGCGATGCGATGATCAGCATTCGTGAGGAAATTCGCGCTATCGAGAATGACCAGGCTGACGCAAGCGATAACGTGCTAATGAATGCACCACACAGTGCCGAGCATTTACTGAGTACAGATTGGCAACACCCCTACACTCGCGAACAGGCCGCTTATCCTTTAGACTCGCTGCGCACCAACAAGTATTTTTCACCCGTTGGCCGTGTAGACAATGTATTCGGAGATCGTAATCTGGTCTGCAGTTGTCCACCGATTAGCGATTATCAGGATTAGTAGTAAGTGAAACTCTCAGCGTTCGGCGAGAAATTCGCCGCGACCTCTGGCATCGTTGCGTTGATGGATGATTTGGGTGTAGCACTCAATGAAAATCCGGATGCTATTTTCATGGGCGGCGGAAATCCTGCGCGAATTCCAGCGGTAGAAGAACGCTATCACCAAACACTTCAGGAAATTCTGGATGACCCGGAGCTTCGCCACAACATGCTGGGTATTTACCAAAGCCCACAAGGTGATCTGGAATTTCGCAACGAAATCGCACAATACCTGAATTCACAATTTGACTGGCCGTTGTCGGCGCGCAATATTTCGGTCTGCAATGGCAGCCAATCGGCGTTTTTTCTCATTTTCAATATGTTGGCAGGCACCATGCCGGATGGCCGTCAGCATCATATCCATTTGCCATTGGCACCTGAGTATTTGGGTTACGCAGATTCAGGGCTCAGTCACGATTTTTTCCGTGCCACCAAACCCCGCATTGAATTGCTTGATGGGCACCTGTTTAAGTACCACATCGATTTTGAGCGGCTGGCCGTCGATGACAGTACGGCGGCGCTGTGCGTATCGCGGCCAACCAATCCAACCGGCAACGTACTCACTGATAATGAAATTGCCAGGTTAGACGCAATCGCTCAGCAGCATGACATTCCCTTGATCATTGATGGCGCCTACGGCCTGCCCTTCCCAAATATTCTATTCAATGAGGCAACACCACACTGGAACGAAAATACGATTCTGCTGCTCAGTCTTTCGAAGTTGGGGTTACCGGGTGCACGGACTGGAATCATTGTGGCCAGCGAAGAGTTTTCGCGTGCGCTAAGCAACGCCAATACCATATCAAGCCTTGCTTGCGGCACCTTAGGCCCTGCTATTGGTAAACGCTTGTTGGCGAACAGCGCTCTTGATCCACTGTGCAAGGAACACATTCAACCCTTCTACGCGGAACGTGCGGAGCGCTATGTTGATCTATTTAGGGGCTTAATGAATCCTGACTTGCCCTATCGTGTGCACAAGCCTGAGGGCGCGTTCTTTTTGTGGTTATGGTTAGACCAACTGCCCATATCCTCACACGAGCTTTACCAACGCCTGAAAGAACGCAACGTATTAGTTGTTCCTGGCGAGCCATTCTTCGTTGGGCTTGATTCCAACTGGCCTCACGCCAGCCAATGTCTTCGAATCTCTTACGCGCAAGACGAAGACAGCGTACGTAGAGGGTTTGAAATTATCTCTGCCGAGGTTGAACGCGCGTACACCCTTTGAGCTTTCTTAAACAAAAATAATGCACTGAAACGACCACCGCTTTGTATAGTGGTGTCATGAGCATACTCAAAACACCGTCGGCGCAGTTCGCCAATCTACCGGGCTTTCCTTATCAGCCGAATTACCTTGAGATTCCCGACCAGGAATACGGTTCACTGGCAATGCATTACGTTGATGAAGGACCAAAACAGGCACCTGTTGTTCTGATGCTGCACGGCGAACCCAGCTGGAGTTTCGCATGGCGCGACGTAATTGACGCGGTTACCGCAGCTGGTTTTCGAGCCATTGCACCTGATCATATTGGTTTCGGTCGCTCAGATAAGTTGGCCCAACGTAATCACTACAGCTATGCCCGATTTATTGACTGGATGGACTATTTTGTCACCGCACTTGAGTTAGAGAATATTACGCTGGCCTGCCAGGATTGGGGCGGGCCAATTGGGCTTTCAACGCTGGCTAGACACCCAGAACGCTTCAATGCCGTTGTTGCCGCCAATACGCTGTTACCAAACAATGAGGAGCCGCCTCTTGGTGTTGCCGACTGGCCAGGAGACATTGTTGCCAACTGGATCAATACAGTTGCTGAGCTTGATGACTTGCCGGTAGCCGACATTGTTGGCGGTGTCTGCAGTACTCCACTTTCCAATGAAGTGAAAGCCGCGTACGACGCGCCGTTTCCAACGCCTGAATACAAAGCTGCTGTGTTGGCCTTTCCTGCGCTGATTCCCATAGACCACAAGCTCTCAGGCTCGGCAGAAAATCGCTTGGTCTGGGAATTACTCGAACAGTGGACCAAACCGTTCGTCACCGCCTTCAGCGATGGCGACCCGAGTACCGCCGCGTGGGCGAAGGTCTTTCAGTCTCGAATTCCAGGTGCTAGCAATGACTTGCACCGTACTATCAGAAACGCCGGGCATTTTGTGCAAGAAGAACAAGGTGCAGCACTTGCTGAAGTGATTATTGCCGCCACTCAAAAAGGAAACGCTCCATGAGCCAAGCCGAAACGCCAATGCCCTTAGCAATAAGAACAATGAACCGGGTGGGCCAACTGTTGGATGGCGTAGGAATATCGCCGGTTAAGCTCAATGGCGATGATTTGCTAAAAAAAGCCAGGAAGGAAACTGGGCTTAATGACTTTGGTGATGATTCGTTTCTTGAGCCGATGGCCCTGCTTTTGAACTCGCTCAGGAAAGAAGCTCAGCTAAATATGATGGGTCGCATAATCGCCAAGAACGACGTTTTGCGTTTACTCAAAACCCGTCTGCAGATTATTGACACACTGAAGCGACACCCGGAAATATTGGAGCAGGAAATAGCACCGCCATTAATCGTCATTGGGCCGCCCCGCACCGGCACCACGGTGTTTCATGACTTGCTCGCTTGTGACCACGACAATCGCGTGCCATTAAGCTGGGAAACATCACGTCCTTGTCCTCCGCCGGAAGCCGCTAGCTATCTAACCGACCCGCGTATTGCGGAAAATCAAGCCGAGCTGGATCAAGTAGACAAGCTGGTTCCCGATTTCAAGAAGATGCACCCAATGGGTGCCGAGCGTGCTCAAGAGTGTGTGGCGTTTACTTCGCTTCAATTCACATCAATGATTTTTGATGTGCAATATCGGGTTCCAACTTACGAAGAATGGACTAACACGGCAGACGTTACCGATATGTTCAAGTTCCATCGCCAATTTCTACAACTGTTGCAATGGAAACATCCGGGTAAACGTTGGGCGTTAAAGTCGCCACAGCATTTATGGCACCTTGAAGCCTTGCTTAAGGAATACCCAGACGCCTGCATCGTTCAAACTCACAGAGACCCGGTAAGAGTATTGGTGTCAGTTGCCAGCCTGATAGCAACACTTCGACGTCTTGGGTCTGACCAGATCGACCTGAGTGATATTGCTGCACATTACGCAGGCTGGCTGGCAAACGCCTTCGAGCACACAATTTCAGTAAGAGAGAGTGGCCTGCTGCCGGATAAGCAAGTTATTGATATTCACTTCAATGAGTTTGTGAAAGACCAGGTGGGTTGCGTACAACGCGCCTATCAACATTTCGGCCTGGACCTCAAACCTGAAATCGCGGCTT
The DNA here is from genome assembly GCA_045105115.1 of Pseudomonadales bacterium. GTDB lineage: Bacteria > Pseudomonadota > Gammaproteobacteria > Pseudomonadales > JAUIET01 > JAUIET01. The sequence continues at coordinate 28,087 of JBGCDE010000165.1, forward strand.
CCATGCAATCGTTTATTGATGACAATCCGGCTGACAAGCACGGCAAACACTTGTATCAATTTTCTGACACTGGTTTAGATCTTGATGAAGTACGCCAAGGATTTCAGGCGTATGAAGATTATTTTTCGATTAAGCGCGAAGTAAGCTAAGGTAGCAATTTCGAAGCTCTCCATAGGCGTATCAAACCAACACCCAGGTTTCAGGTAATACACGGTCTTCGATCAAAGCCAGTTGAATTTTTGCGGCCAGATTACACAAGCCTGAATCTTCACGCGCACCCTCTCGATGCTTGGCGTACATCAGACGGGAATCAATGCAAATTTTAAGTTTTGTAAACCCAATAGTTGGTTTCACGTAATAGCTGATGTAACGGCAATCGCGACAATAGACTGTCATTTGCCGCCGACCGTTTCTGTCGGCAGATCCATACGCTAGTAGCAGGCGGCTGAACTCATCTCTCAGGTCTTCAAGCTTGCGTTTTGTTCCGCAATTCGCGCACTTAACTTTCATCCAACTGTCTCTCTCCAAATCATGGTGGCCATTCTAAAACTTCGTGATGAAAGTCTCATTAGACAGGCGGACTGTTTCGCATTAATGGGCGAAAACTGCGATGACCATCACAGTTTTTAGCTGCACAGATCTCTGATCAGAAACAGACGGTCGAATTTAATGAATGAATGGAAGAGTTACAACGACTTATATTAACAAAGGTAAAACCTTCCGACAGATAAGCGGTGGTTTTTAGAGTACCGGCGCGCTTGCCAGTAATTGCTGAGTATATTCAGTAGCTGGGTTTCGCCACACTTCTTCCACGGAACCAGTTTCAACAATACTGGCCTGGCGCATAACAAGCACGCGGTCGCAGAGATAACGAACTACCGACAGATCGTGCGAAATAAAAAGCATACTCAGATTGCGTTTCGCTACCAACTCCAGAAGCAATTCCAATATTTGCTTTTGAACGGTCACATCAAGCGCAGAAACGGGCTCATCGGCCACAATGAATTCAGGTTCAGTGGCAAGCGCGCGCGCTATTGCGATTCGCTGGCGCTGGCCGCCAGAAAACTCATGAGGATACTTGCTGACAAAACGTCGCTCCAGGCCCACATCATCCATCAAGGCCAATATCGCTTTATGCACGGTCTGTCGACGTTCAACCCCGTGATACAACAAAGGCTCTGCCAATGTGTCATAAATAGTCATTCGCGGATTCAATGACGCAAACGGATCCTGGAAGATCATTTGCATACGTTGTCTGTAGGGCATCAGCTGTTCGCGGCTTAACTCAAGCAATTCCTCGCCATCATAATCAACAGATCCCGAATCCGGATTCACCAGCCGCAGAAGGCTGCGCCCCAAAGTCGACTTACCGGAACCCGATTCGCCGACTAAACCCAGTATTTCTCCGCGATAAAGCTCGAAGCTCACGTCATCAACGGCGGTCACTCGCGTTTCAGCGCGAGTGCTGTAATCAAGGAAACTGGTGCTAAGCGACTTTACTATCAGCAGGCTTTCAGCATTTTCTTGCTGGTTGGCTTTGCCTGGAATCTTGGCACCACGTGGTGTCGATGCTACCAAGGTTTGCGTATAGGCCTGTTGAGGTTGATGCAGCACACGATCGCCTGGCCCCTGCTCAACAATTTCGCCTTTGTTCATGACTAGCACATGGTCAGCCAGCTGGTTCACCACGGCCAGATCATGGCTGATAAAAATCACCCCAATGTTACGGCGCGTCTGTAAATCGGCAATGAGCTTTAGTATTTGCGCCTGAATCGTAACATCAAGCGCGGTGGTGGGTTCATCAGCAATCAGCAACTCGGGCTCGGTGATCAATGCCATGGCTATCATCACCCGCTGACGCATTCCTCCGGAAAATTCATGCGGGAAGCTCGCAAATTTTCTTTCAACATCTGCAATACCCACCTCTTCCAGCAATTGCAAGGCGCGTGCTCTAGCGTCAGACCGGCTGCATGAACGGTGGTATACCAGAGGCTCCAGCAGCTGTTCACCAATGGTCAGAAATGGATTCAGGCTGGTCATAGGGTCCTGAAAAATCATCGCAATCCGGTCGCCACGTACCTCGCGCTGCCTAGCGGCTGACATGCTCAGTAAATCTTCACCTTTGAACAGTGCTGTGCCGCTGTCAATTCGACCCGGCGGTTGCGGCACCAAGCCCAGCAGGCTGTAACAACTGACTGACTTGCCGCTACCCGACTCGCCTACAATCCCAAGTATCTGGCCTTGATCAACACAGTAACTGACATCTTTCACCGCTGTTTGAATCCCGTTTCGGGTCACAAAGCTGACACTTAAATCTCTAACATCAAGTAACACGGCTAATCCTTAGCAACTCGGGGATCTAGCGCGTCACGCAGCCCATCGCCGAGAAAGTTCAGAGCAAACAACGTGGCGGCCAATGCCAGCCCTGGAAACACCAATAGCCATGGATACTCTTCCATGCTTTCAGCACCGTAGGAAATCAATAAGCCCCAGGACGATTGCGGTGGTTGAATGCCCAAGCCTAGAAAGCTCAGAAACGCTTCGAGTAACATTACCTGCGGGATGGTTAGCGTGGCGTACACAATCACGGGCCCCAGAGTGTTGGGCACAACATGTCGCCACAGAATTCGCCAAACCGGCAAACCCATGGCAATGGCCGCCTCAATGTACTCTTGCTGGCGAATGCCCTGCACCTGACCGCGCACTATGCGCGCCATGGTTAGCCATTCAACCGCACCTATCGCCATAAACAAAAGCAGTACGCTGCGACCAAACACAACCATTAGCAAAATAATAAAAATAATAAAGGGCAGCGCGTACAGAATATCAACCAGGCGCATCATCACCATATCAACACGCCCTCCGAGATAACCCGCAACTGTGCCCCACAGCACACCTATAAACAAAGCTACAGCGGTAGCAATTAAACCCACCATCAATGAAACGCGGCCGCCATACAGAAGACGTGTAAGCAAATCACGACCAAAAACGTCTGTACCCAGCCAATGCGCCAGCGAGGGCGGCGTCGCACCTAATTCAAGGTTCTGCTGTTCATATCCATACGGTGCTAACCATGGCGTTAGCAAACACAATAAGATCAACACAATGAGGAAAATTAAACTTCCGACCGCAATCCTGTTGCGTTTCAATCGTCGCCAAGCGTCAGACCATAGAGAACTGCCCTGTTCTTCTTTCGCGATAAGTTCTGCTGTCGACTCCAACACTTTAGTCATCGCGAGCCACCTCGCAATCCATCACGCAAGCGTGGATTCATCCACGTTGCGAGCACATCACTGAGCAGGTTAAATAATACAATCAGCGTTGAAAGGAATATTGTGGTACCAAGAATCATTGTGTAGTCACGATTAAACGCGGCCTGCACATAGAAGCGACCAAGACCTGGTATCTGAAAGATGGTTTCAACAACAAATGAACCCGACAGCAAACCAGCAAACGCCGGTCCGAGATAAGCAACCACAGGAACCAGGCCACCCCGCAGTGCATGCTTGAACACTACAACATGCTCTGGCAAACCTTTGGCGCGCGCAGTGCGAATATAGTCTTGTGACATGACCTCCAACATACCACCGCGTGACAGGCGCGCTATGTAAGCGGCATAAGCAGCACCGAGCGTAATAGAAGGCAATATTTTGTCGCCGGGCAAATCACCCCAGCCTGATATTGGCAGCCACTCAAGCCAGATGCCAAACACCAGTACTAATAGCGGCCCAAGCAGAAAGGTGGGCATGCATATACCGATCATAGCCACTGACATCGGAATGTAGTCTTGTCGGGTATTAGGTTTTAGCGACGCCAGTACGCCTGCGGTGGTGCCTATCAGCAATGCAATCAATAAGGCATAAATACCCAACTCAGCCGTTACCGGAAAGCCGGAGGCAATCAAGTCCTGCACGGCCCAGCCAGGGTATTTGAAGGACGGCCCCATGTCGCCTCTTAACAGGTCCGCCATGTAAGATACGTACTGTTGCCAGAGACTTTGATCAAGGTTGTACTTGGCCTCAAGCGCACGTTTAACAGCCGGAATAACCGGCTTCTCTTCGTCGAAGGGTCCACCGGGGGCCTGACGTACCAGAAAGAATGTGGCCGTGATCACCACGAACAATACGGGTATTGCCTGTAACAATCGAAAACCAATAAAACGAAGCATTAGTTTGGCTTCTCCGCAGGGCCATCGGGCACAAGACTTACGTAGCGGAAATTGTAGTAGTCCATGTAGTTTGAATAGAGTCCTTTTACACTTGGGTGAACAAGGTGTTTACTCGAATAGGTATACAGCGGTACTACCGGCATGTGCTCCAGAAATATTCGCTCTGCCTGCTGAAATATTTCCAGGCGGGTATCATGATGTTTTGCATTCGGTGCTTGCTCTAAAACCAGTTGATCGTATTCTTCATTGGCAAAGCCCGTTCTATTCACGCCACTGGCCGATGTCCAGATATCCATAAAGGTATTTGGATCCACGTAGTCACCAATCCAGCCGCCACGCGATGCATCGAAATTGCCGGTGGTTTCGTCGTCCAGATAAACCTTCCAGTCCTTATTCTGCAGTCGAACCTCTATACCCAGCTCTTCACGCCACATTTGCTGAATGGCGATGGCAATCTTGCGATGTTGTTCATGTGTGTTGTACTGGATTTCCAGACCAGGGTAGCCCTTCCCTCCGGGGTAACCGGCATCGCTTAGCAGTGCTCGAGCTTTATCAGGGTCATAAGTAAATACATTTGGCGGCTCATAGCCAAGCAGGCCTGGCGGAACCACAGAATACGCTGGGGTAAATAAGCCATTCAATACTGTATCAATCAATCTGCGTCTATCAACACTCATCGATAAAGCCTGACGTACTCTAAGGTCGGCTAAATGCGGTTTTTTACTATTAATCCTGTATAGATAGGTGCCGATATACGGCGAAATTTTTAGTACCTCTGGCCGGTTCTCTCGATACCAGGGTATTCGATCTATCGGCACGTCTTCAGTGCGATGCAATTGACCGGCTCTGAACATACGCTCTTCAGTCGTTTGTTTGTCTATTGGGTAAAAGCGTATCGCATTGAGTTTCACCTTTTTCGCATCCCAATAAGTCGGGTTCTTTTTTACGGAAAGGTATTTAAACAAACGCCATTCGTCCAGCAAGAAAGGACCGTTAGTGACAATGTTCTCAGGACGCGTCCAGCGCGTATAAGACTGGTCCGGCGCACCAAACTTTTCAACAGTGCCTCTGTGTACCGGAAACAACGCATAGTGATCCAACAGTTGCAGAAAATACGGGGCCGGTGCATCCAGTTCTACTCGGAAGGTCTGCGCATCCACCGCCTTGATGCCTACTGCAGAGAAATCTTCCAACTCCTGTTTAAAATAGGCTTCCGCATTTTTTATGGGAAAATACATAAATACATACGAGCTTGCTAAAGCCGGCTGCAAGGCCCGCCACCAGGACCACTCAAAATCGATTGCCGTGACCTTGTCACCATTCGACCAAACGGCATCGTCGCGAATCGTAAACGTATACACACGGCCATCATTTGAGACTGTCCAGCTCTCTGCTACACCAGGTTCGATAGCAAGAGTCTCTGGATTCTTGAGCACCAGGCCTTCGAACAAAGCACCAATAATATGGTGTTCCGGTACGCCAGTTACTACGTGAGGATCAAGGCCTTGTGGCTCGCCGTAATTGCCATAATGCAAAACACCGTCGCGATTGCCTTGAGTAACATTGGTTTCGCCGCCAACACATGCAAGCAGAGAAGCGCTGATAAATAGAGAAATTATTATTCTGTGTGCCATTTACCGGCATGCTATCACAGTCATTACGAAGATCATTGTGGACCAACGGTAGCGTTTCATTATGCTGCGAGCCGTGCAATCAATAACTTGAGCACCGTTGAGCGGTAAAAATGAGAGCTTGATCGCATTTTGATCGTAAATACTAGAGTCTGGAAAGTCTGTTAACTACCTTTTGGAGTGGAAATCACAGTTGTTGGCACTAGCCATTGGGATTCAGGATGATCAACTCAGCCATTCAATCAGGTATTGCCGGAATACGCCAAGGCGTGGAAAGCACCCATCAAGCGGCAAATGATATTGTAAAAGTGACCACTGCTTCTAAAGACGCAGAGGATAAGGGCTTGCCAGACGCACTGGTATCACTAAAGCAAGGCGCTCGTCAGGTCGAAGCTTCGGCAACCGTTGTCGAGACAGCGGATGAAACGCTGGGCACCTTGATCGACACCTTCAGTTAAGCGATAAGCTCCGTAACCGACATGAACGTGTCATCTGCTACAGTTCCCTTCGCGCAGTCACATGCACATGCTCAACATGCGCATGCAACGGAACATCCTTCGACAAGGGCGAATCGTGACGTCGCAGATGCGAGCGAACCAAAGCAAGATGAAAAAGCCGCAGACAAACGCTTAAGCGAAGAAGAAACTCGAAAAATTAACGAGCTAGCCGCCAGAGACCGGGAGGTTCGGGCTCATGAGCAAGCCCATGCAGCTGTTGGCGGCGTTCACGCTGGTGCACCTACCTACACATTTGAACAAGGACCTAACGGGCGAAAATACGCGGTGGGTGGCGAAGTATCAATTTCAACAAGCCCGGTTGCTGGCGATGCCGAAGCGACCATCAGAAAAGCCGATCAGATAAAGCGTGCCGCATTGGCGCCTGCGCAACCTTCTGCGCAAGATCGCGCGGTCGCAGCGCAAGCAACGCAAATGAAGATTGACGCCCAGATCGAACTTCGAGAACAGAAAGCAGCCGAATTGGCTGAACAGCTTGAGCAAAGCGAATCAGATCCTGACACCGTTGCAAGTTCAGATTCCAGTAGCACCGACAGTGATTCAAATGGCGAGTCATCGGCAAGACAATCAATTGCCGAACAGTTGATAACTTCTGCATTTGTAGCTCAAGAAAGCAGCGAAGACTATGCATTCCAGGCCGTTGCCTGAGAATGCACCACTTTCCTCAGAACAAGTAACCGCTGGTCGTCCGGCACTTCTAGTCACACAGCATCATTCGCTGTAAGCTTCGCTCTGAAGTCTCAAAGAACAAACCAGTGACCACTGCCAGCCTAATTCCAGTCGGCGACTCTGCCCTGTTAATCGAATTCGAAAATCGTATTGATCCGGACATCAACGCTCAGGTTTTGCGGCTTAAGCAGCGCCTGGATGCATCGCATCTACAGGGCATTATCGAAGTTGTGCCTTCCTACAGATCGCTTCTGATCCAATACAGCTGCATCACTACGTCGCTTGAGCGACTCAGTGAGAAAGTGGCGACACTGATTGACGAAACTGGCGCTGAACAAAGCGACTCAAACTGCTGGCGCGTGCCTGTGCTCTATGGTGGTGAGGCTGGCTGCGATCTGGACGACGTTGCGCGATTACACGAGATGAGTACCGCAGACGTGATTCGTCTACATGGCGAAGCCGTATTTCGTGTTTACATGCTCGGCTTCGCGCCTGGGTGGTGCTATCTGGGCGGGCTTCCGGAGTCATTACATACCCCGCGCTTGAAATCACCACGTCTGCAAGTGCCCAAAGGGTGTATTTCAATTGGCGGCCAGCAAGGCATGATTGGCGCACTGGCCATGCCCAGTGGCTGGCGACTATTAGGGCAAACTCCGGTCAGAAGCTACGACCCAAACCGGCAACCCCCGTTCATTATTGAAGCCGGCGATGAAGTACAATTTTACCCGGTCGACAGCAATGAATACCTTCGTTTGGAGCAAGCAGCCGAAAAAGGTGACCCGCTGATTGAAGCCATTGCGTCGGGGAAAGAGCAATGAACGAAGCGGGCTTGCGCATAGTTCAGATCACGCCTCTGTGCCAACTGCAGGACCTGGGGCGTTTAGGCTTCCAGTCGCATGGCGTGACTCGAAGCGGCGCCGCTGACCCATTCAATTTCAAAGTTGCAAATGTGTTGTTAGGCAATCCCGTTAATACGCCTTGCCTGGAATTTGCATTGATCGGCGGCGAATTCGAAGTGCTTGCTGATAGGCTGAAAATCGCGTTTGCGGGCCACTTTGAACTGTTTATCAATGACACGGCGATTGACAGCTTTTGCACGCATTCGCTGCAACGGGGCGATCACTTGAGAATCGGCGCTCCAATAAGCGGGGTACGAGGTTACCTTTCTGTTCTTGATGGCTTTGAGTGCACGCCGGAATTAAACAGTTGCGCTACACATTTGCGATCGGGCCTCGGCGGTTTTACATCTGGCATGGCTGTTGGCTCACTTCTACCAACCCGACAAAGCTGGGTTGCCAAAACCCGTGACTACGCAATTCGAAAAAGTTTGCAACGCCCGAGTCGTTCGAGTATCCGACTGGTAGCCGGCCCTCAACAAGCCCATTTTACCGAGCGCGGTCTGGCCGATTTTTACGCCGCTGAGTTTTCCGTGCAAGCTGATTCCGACCGCATGGGCATTCGCCTGCAAGGTAAAACCATTGAGCACGCCGGTGACGGCAATATTATCTCTGATCCTGTTCTGCCGGGCAGCGTGCAAATTCCAGCGTCTGGCGACCCAATCATACTGATGGTTGATGGCCCCACCACTGGCGGTTACCCAAAAATTGGCACTGTCGCAAGCGTGGACATTGGCGTGTTAGGCCAGCTCGGTGCCGGCGAAACTATTCGTTTTGAAGACATCAGCGTAGCTGACGCGCAGCAACTAGCGCGCGAAGAACATGCCTTTTTTACGTCGCTGGCACAGAGACTGGACTGCTACTAATTGCCTCGGTAGCTATTATCAGCCTTGCCATCATTGTCAGGCAAATAGGTCTGAAACATTTCGCCTAGCTCGCCATCATTATGTTTCGGAATACGATACCAGGTGCGAATCACCAAGGAACCGTCAGGTTCAAAACGGAATGATTCGATGGAAGGCTCAACAAATACTTCACCATTTTTGGTGACGTGATTATTCATTACCCAACAGACTTCATTGGCCAGAACAAACAATGACTCTTTGGGAATATGAAACTTAACGTTCGGCTGAAAAAGATCCCAGCTGTCTTCGCAGCAATGTTTGAAGCCAAATTTTTCTGGTGTGCCAACAGGGTCTAGCATTCTTATCGCATCACCTTGCACCACAGTTCGGTAGGAATCAATCCAGCCTTGCTTATCGCCCGCTGTCCACAATTTGTCGTAGTTGTTTGCCCAGGCCTTTAATGCCTCACGCGTTGGTATTTTAGAAGCCATGCTATTTCCTCTCAAGAGCTTGTGTTATTAGTCTGCGAAACCGCAGGTGAAACAAATATTGGCGATGACCAGGCGCGTTCTTCAAGTGGTGCCAGACAATCATCATTGGCCGCGGTTCTTGGCCCTGCGTAGCAAGGGTTTACTTTTATGCAGTTACCATCAACGTCATACTCGCACCGTAAACCTCCACCATTAATTGCATCACTCGCCTCTTGAATGGCGCGTACGTAGTAAACCGCTTCTCTGCCTGATTCCAGGAATTGTTCGTCACTGAACTCAACGTTGCAAACAACTGAATCCGGATCACACTGAAACGTCTTCCAGGGGTCTTCAATGAGATCAGCCACATCCTCTTCGGGCGACGCTTGCGGCAAAATTCTAACCACTTCAATACGCTTCATTGTCTTGCGTTGATCGGAAGGGTTATAACATTCACCACTGCACAGCGTTTGCAGCTGCTCCGTCCCAAGCGCATCTACCGCATGATCCGGGCATCCGGGTAATTGCTCGAATGCACCAACAGCTGATACCTTAAATCTTGGATTATTCTCACGCTGAAGTTCTGACCCCATCGGTTTTGGCTGTGACGGCTCGCTCACTTCATCGAACCAAAGCAAGGTACGGTCACCAGACGTCGCATACACGTTTTTGCTGCTCAGGCCGTCCCATATGGATTGCCTGTTGCGTCCATCACTGTGCACCGCGACCAGCCCACCCGTCATCCAAAACGAGGCTTGGCGCTCCATATTACGCTGCTTGTTCAAGCTAACATCGGCGACCTCGCTGAGCGGAATAGATCGCGCAATCGCTTCTCTGGAATCACGCATCATATTATTCGCCATGCGTTCTTTAGCGGGCGACATGCCGTCGGTGAACTGTCGCCGTTCAAATTCCTTATAACCTGTGCCGGGTGCCGCACCGTGATTATCACTCGAGCCGATAAAACCAAAACGAAATCGCAAAGGTTCCTGTGGGTTATCAAAGTTTGTGATCGCCAGAGCGTATTGGGCGGTAGTTTTTGGGCGGTGATCCATACCTTCTGCGAAGCAGTCCTTGCATTGCCCGCAATTAAGCCAGTCTGTTAATTCCTGACCAGGAACCGTCAAATGACCCGAAATTCCTGCATCAACAAAGTTCTGGCGAGCGCGAGCGGCTCTATTAGAGCACTCTATATCGTCAGCACCTTCTGCAGCACAGCGCTGTGCAATGATATTTCCGGCTTGCCAGCAACATGGCAAGTAATCATCGGATGGTGAAGGGCAACTGCCATTACCTTGATCATCCAATACGCTCGCCGCCCACGGTCGATATTCTTCTGAATTGCCGTGCCCGGAATACACTTCAAACAGGGTCTGTAATCGAGTGTCGTGATATCGCTTGGTCAGCTGTTTGTTGAAGCTTGTTGTGGGTGGCGTGTTGAGCCCCCAGGCATTGCCGTGCGGAATAACCAGAGCATCAAAGTTCCATTGGTTTAACTTTTCGAACAAGTCAGCCGGCGTATTAGCAACCTCAAGACAATCTGACGGCAAGTCACGTGTATCCACACTTGGTTCACAGATAGGTGTTTCGGCGATCTCACTGTAGTAAGTATCAATACCGAAGTAGTAATCGCGGTTTTCAAAATCGCCCAGAGCCATCATCCATTGCGCTATGCGACCCATGGGTGCTTTGTTCAGCTTTTCTCGCGGCGACGCGATGGCACGCGTGGGCACTTTGTCGTCTTCGGTATCAAGAAAAATAACGTTCTTGTGCCCAAAGTGTTTCGAAGGATCGGTGTTGACCTGACTCCACTCCCAGCCAAGAAAAGCGACGATATCTGGATTCTCAGGATCACCGGCAACAGCGTTGCATTGACGCACCACATCTTTGGTATCTTGCCAGCGCTGCGGTGTGACACCTTCGGCGTGGTCATTGATAGACCAGAAGTCTAGCGCTGAACAATAGCGAGCAAAGTCGCAAGCCGTTGCTGGTGGCGTTAATCCACGACCACCAGCAACCGGCATGGCAGTAATAAACGCATCTGGCGAAAAAGTAGTGTGTACATGCAAGTCACCAAATAGTATTTGCTCTCTGGCTTGTGGTTGAACTGATTGCTGGCGATTCTTACGTTCTGCCACCGCCGCTTGTGATACAGCCGGTGCTGACACCGCTCCCCCACTCTGTCGTTCTGCGCAAGCGATAACGCATAGCGAAAACACCAACAGCACTGGCAGCTGTGCCATAAATCTCATACAGTAATCACCACACGGCCGCTTGTTTTTCTATCCGCCATATCTTGTACGCACTGGGGAAGATCTGCAAACGCAGCAGTCTGGCCAATCACAGCGCGCAGCTTGCCTTGCTCTACCAAACTGCAGACCTCACGCATTATTGACTCACCCAATGTTCTGTGCGGAAAATTCCAGCCCATGGCTTCTTTAATAAAAGGCCCAGTGGCGTCATCAGCGTATGCCAGTAACACACCGCACAGGCGAAAGTTGCCGAGCGCTATACGGCGAGGCACCAGAAACTTTTCATCCGCCACAGTTTTATCTGATGCGAAACCATTCATTACATAACGCCCGTTGTAAGCAAGGCAATTCATGGACTTTTCCATAACGGATTCGCCCACATTATCAAACACCACTTCAACGCCACGCTTGTTGGTGTATTCCATCACCCGGCTGTCGAACTCTTCCTTTTGGTAGTTAACTACTTCATCGGCACCCAAGTCACGACACAGCGCCAGCTTTTCATCCGACCCTGCTGTAGCTATAACCTTTGCGCCTCTTAGCTTGGCAAGCTGAATCGCTGCACTGCCAGCACCCCCTGCCGCGGCGTGAATCAACACAGTTTCATCGGCTTGCAAGTCAGCCCGATCATACAAACCCAACCAGGCCAGATGAAAAGGGAAGAACAATGCAGCAGCATCTGGCAGTGGAATTGTCTCGGGCACTTCAAACAATGAGACGATTGGGCACACAGCGTATTGTGCAAACCCTCCATGTGCGCCAGCTGTGATACCAACCACACGCTTGCCTTGCCAGGATTCCGCGCCGGCACCGCAGCTGTCGACAATACCCATTACTTCCATACCCGGACTGTAGGGCAACTCTGGCTCTACCATCATGTTGCCACCCATCACTCTTTCAAGATCATTCAGGTTGAGTGGAATACCGTGCACACGAACAAGTACTTCCTTGTCGCCCGGTTCTGGCAATGGCACGTCTTCAAGCTTGAGCGCATCGAGCGGAGGACCATATTGCTGAGTTCGCCAGGCTTGCATAGTACTCATGATTTACACCTCTGACGGAACACCATAGTGTTCCTGGTAGCGGTTGAAAAACGGTCTTTCAGAAACATTCGATGTGTAGTTATGCGCCCCGAATTTTCCTTGTGGCTTGTCAGCCAGATATTGGGTCATTTTGCTTGCAGCGTTTTCGCCAAGTTGCATGCCGAAATGCGCGTAGATTTTTTTCACATTGCTTATCGGGTCTTCCAACAAATCATAGTAATGCGAATCGCAAATACTACTGTCTGGCACAATGCCGTTTTCACGCTGGTCCATTACCTGTTCCAGACGTTTCGCTGTTGGCTCGCCCATGAGTATGTTGTCGAAGGCCACCGCATCAAATGGTCTGTCACTGCGCATTTTATAAATGCACGCCATCAGATTAGTAGTAGATGCCATGCATTTAATGGGATCGCGGTGTGTTTGAACAATTCGCGCATCCGGATACGTCTCTAACAATATATCGAGGTAATTTTGATGCGCAGGTGCTTTTAACAACCATCGTTTGCGTGGGTTTTTCCATTGCAGAACTTGCAGCACCAATTTGTGCCACTCATACGCCGGTCGTACGTCCGCAGTAGCATGCCAGGCGCCATCATTATCGGCCATTTGCATACTAGCGATCTGATCACTGATAAAACTGCTGCACATCAGCATGCCGCACTCTGCTGGAATCTGACCGCCCATTTCGTGGATGCTCGCAAACTCAGGCACCAACCTCGCCCATTGAGTGTACATACGATGGGCTCGTTGAATGCGCGGGTCTGTCTGGTAGCTGGACTCTTCAGGTGGTGGATATGGGAACATACTCTCCCAGGTGAGCGGCACGCCCACGTCAGGGTCTTGCGCTAACACTTCAAACAAGATACTGGTGCCCGATCTCGGCAAGCCCACAATGAACATCGGAGCCGTAATTTCTTGTTCTGTTATCTCCGGATGTTGCTTGATGAGCTCAATAATATTGAGTCGGTTTTCCAACCAGATCAAAAGGTCGGAACGCGCGGCAATCCGACCAAACAATGTCAGTTCGGCAACGCTGTCCAAATCTTTACACAAAATCTGTAATGGCTCTTGCCAGTAGTCGTCGCCGAAGTCATCCAGACCGGTGGCCACGCGGGCATGCAGGACGAGTGACTCGAAATCCAGCGGCAATACAGCGTGTAGATCCAGAAAGTCCGCTTCGGAGTTTGCCTTGCTAAGCCATTCTGGCGTTTGAGGGTCTGACATAAAAAATCTGCGTGCATGGTCTGAGCAACCATAGTATTACAGAGCAAGCACGTTAAGGATTACTAGAAGTTATCCTGCCCGGTCAGATAATCCTCAATGCTATCAGCGCTTTGGGCAACAGCGGTAATGACGGTTTGCAGAGTTGGCGCGTCAATATCTGCTGAAACATGTGCGTTATAGGCGGCAAAGTACTCGCCGCGTGACTCCATAAGCTGCCACGCGCCTACTGTTGAACTTTGGTTAATACCAAGCAATAGATTGGCGACTTTTTGCGAAAGAGGCTTTTTGCTTTGGTAGCCTACAGAGTAAAGCTTGCGAATTTCCAGTTCACCTAGCCTTTTGGTTTCCGATTTGATCACCAATTGTTGATAGCGACGGTTCATAATCTCAAGCATTACCTGAAAATCACCATCTGCATCGGTCTCAAAATCGATTTCCAGCTCATTGAGCAGCGCAGCGACGCGCCCATCAGTGAGTGATTTGCTACCTAACATACAAGTCTCCGCGGGCAAGATGTTATTATAAGGGCATGGAGACTACTGGAAATTCCAACGACGAACAACGTCGATTGACTGAAAAGCTGAACCTCGAAACGGCGAAACTGCCATGGCAGGATCTGCAAACTTTCTTTGCGGGAGGCAGCGTGATTTGGGTAGATAACTCGCTTGATCTGCTCACTGTGGGCGAGCAACTGGCCGCCGATAACAGCGAGCTATTGCAACAATGGATGCAAGATGGCGTTGTTGCGCAAGTCACTGATCAGCAAGCTCAAGCCTGGCACACTGGCAACCATTCTTTGTGGACCATGGTCATAAAGCCCTGGGTATTGGTTCAAACAATCCAGCCC
>JBGCDE010000166.1:0-5572 GCA_045105115.1 Pseudomonadales bacterium
TAAAACGAAACGAGCCAAACTAACCTCACAAAAGACCAATAAATAGACATCATCTTACTCACCACGCGTAACGCCAATCCATTTGGAACATATTCACGTCTAATCTCGCAATTTGCTGACTGCCCATCGAATAGAAAGCCACAACACAGGTTGTGTGCGTTCAAATTCCATCTAGGCAGCTACAATGTGCTCTCCTACAATTCCCGCTTTCGCGCAAGCGTTCCGGGTATCGACAATTAAAGAGCATTCTTCCGCCAAACTTCGAAAGTCGATGACATCATGGTCCGTAGCAACAACCAGCGCATCGTATCGACTTATTATCTCCGGCAAATTCCAATCAATGCTCTTCATACCCGAAAGCTCAGGCCTGCTACGTGTTTCGGGAATCTCATGAACATACGGGTCGTAGTAGTCAACAACCGTACCTCGAGCGCTCATCAACCGCAGTAACTCCAAGGATGGGCTCTCGCGAATGTCATCGACATTCTTCTTGTACCCCAAACCAACCAAGAGAACTCTTGCGCCCGACATACTCAGCTGTTTTCTCGAACTCAGCGCATCACTCAAAACATCAACCACCCGATTCGGCATACTGCGGTTTATTTGACCCGCCAGCTCAATGAACCGCGTATCCAGCCCAACCTCTTTGGCTCTCCAACTGAGATAGAACGGGTCGATAGGAATACAGTGCCCGCCTAGGCCGGGCCCAGGATAAAAGGGCATATAGCCGAATGGTTTGGTTTTAGCAGCATCAACAACCTCCCATATATCAACATCCAACTCAGAGAAAATAACTTTTAGTTCGTTAGCAAGCGCAATATTTACCGCTCGAAAAACGTTCTCAGTTATCTTCACGGCCTCGGCTGCCGAAGTTGATGAAACGATCACCACCTTAGAAAAGTAAGATTTGTAGAAAGCACTCGCCAATTCGCGACTCTGATCATCATCGGCGCCGATAACTTTGGGTATCTCTGTCGTCGCAAAATCGACGTTACCCGGGTCTTCTCTTTCTGGCGAAAACGCCAAGAAAATATCTTCTCCCACCTTAAATCCGCCCCGCTCAAATATCGGCTGCAACAGGTTATTTGTGGTGCCGGGATAGGTAGTGGATTCAAGTATCACCAACTTGCCGCGCCCAATTGTTTTGGCAATCGACTCACAGGTTGTCTCTACGTATTGAAGGTCTGGGGCAAGGTGGGCGTCCAATGGCGTGGGCACGCAAACTAAAACGACGTCAACTTCAGCAAACCGATCCATTTCACAGGTGGCGTCTAATAAGCCAGACTCAACGGAGTTGGCGATCAGCCGGCTTTCTACATGGTTGATGTAACTTTGGCCAGACAAGATCATCTTTGGCTTAGCAGGGTCAACATCAAAACCAATCGTCTTAAAGCCTACTTTAGCAAGCGCCAAACAAATCGGCAGGCCCACGTAACCGAGACCAACAACACCGATGGTTGCTTGTTTCTCTCTGATTCGAGAAAGCGTTTCCAGATAGGCCAGATTTTCCAAGTTATTCTCCGTCTCGTTGACAACAAGCACTCTGCGCGACCAAATTATACGTACTCAGTTACGTCGAATGCTGAAATAAGTTGTGGGTTTTGTAGCCTTAACCAGCCAAGTGTGGCGACGCAAGAGTGATTCTCGACACAAAGAGCTAATAAAATCTTAACAATTGCGTCCCCGCGCCAGCCTATTCCACGAACTGACTGGCCACTATTGTCGCTGGCGTGTGAATCATCAGCCGTTCTGCTCTCGCCTGGCCATAATGTTCAGCAATATGGTGAAACGCGTTCTTCAGTTCGGGAGGCCGGGCTTTGGCGTTATGGCCATCGCTAGCAACTACCGCCACTACGTTGTCTTGAAGCAATTGCTGGGCGATCGCTTGAGCTTTTCCGCCAAAACTACCCGTTAGCGAACCGGCAGTTAGCTGCAACAAGCAGCCGGCCTCTAGAAAGGGCAACAGGCATGCACTGTGTTTCATCACCGCCTTGTTGCGCTCCGGGTGCGCTATGAGCGGTCTGATGCGCCGATCCAGCAGCCATTGCACCAGCTTGTCGCTGCCGGGAATGATATGCCCGTGCGGGAATTCCAACAGCATAATGTGGTAGCCGTCTAGCTCCCCATAAAAAGGAATCTGGTTTTGGGCTACTTGATCAATAACTTGCTCTGTCAGACGCACTTCGCCAGCAAAGCCAAGCCGCAGTGGAATGCGCTTGCTCACCAACGACTGCTGGAGCGCGCTGCACTGCTCCGCGATGCTCTGGCGATTATTCTCCCAGCGACCGGGATGAATGTGAGGCGTGACAACAGCAACCGAAATGTCACTCTCTACGGCGATTTGGCAAAGCTGCAGGGACTCCTCGAGAGTATCGGGTCCATCATCAATACCAGGCAGCAGGTGACAGTGCAAATCAACCAGCACCTAGCCTTGCTCCGGCTCCGCGCTCTTGTAGTAATCCGCGTAGTGCTGGTACTTGCCGCCGTAGTAGTATTGGCTGGCTTTCTTCGCATCGTACTGGTTCAGCACAACGCCAGTAATGGGCTGGTTTGAAGCTCGCAGACTTGCTAACCCCTTTTTAACCTGGGGTGCTGAAACAGAATCGGCCTTTACAACATAAATTATAGAGTCGGCGTAAGAGCCCAGCACTATCGCGTCACTGACCAACTGCACCGGCGCTGAGTCGATGACAATGCGGTCATAATGTTCCTTAAGATCGTCGAGTATCTGAACAAATTTGCTTGAGCTGATCAGCTCTAATGGATTTAACACAATAATGCCCGCAGGCATTATGTATATCTTCTGGTCTTCCAAATAAGTGACACACTCCTTGAGGGTGGCGGTTCCGGCAACAAGGTGACCCAGTCCTGGCGTGTTGGCTGGCAGCCCGCAGCGCTGGGCCAGGCTTGGGCGACGCAAATCACCGCCAATTACCAAGGTGCGCTCCATCTGCCCGAGCGCAGAGCCCAAGTTGAGTACCAGTGTCGACTTACCCTCTGCTGGGATAGTAGAAGTAACCACAATGACTTTGGCTGGGTCATCCAGGCCGCTGAGCACCACTCCCGTTCGGATAGTACGCAACGCTTCGGCGTACTGCCCCTGGGGTTGCTGCCAAAATTGGTCAAAGTAGCCTTCTTTATCCGTATCAATTTTGGGGATGGAACCCAGCAGCGGCATTGCCAGCTTAGCCTGCACGTCGTCAGGAGATTTGATGGTATTATCGAGAACATCCAGCAACACGGCACAACCACAGCCTAATAACAGACCAATCACCATGGCCAGCATCATGCTGCGTTGTTTGTTCGGCTTAATGGGGCTGCTCGGTACGATAGCCTTATCGATAATACGAGCATGAGGTTTTTCGAAGCCGCCCGTTTCGCTCACGCTTTTAATGCGGGTGAAGAACACGTTATACAGCTCTAAATTGGTGCTCACTTCGCGCTGCAGCCCGCGCAGTTCAAATTCCTTGCGGTTGAACTCTTGCAGCTCAGTTTTGCTGGCTTCCCAGCTGCTCTGCAGCTCTCGTTCGTTGCGCAGGGCGAGGTCATACTCTCGGTTAATGCCTGAAACTACCTTACGAACTTCCGCCGCTAGTTCTGTGGTGGCTGCGTTCAAATCCGATTGCACCGCAATCATTTTGGGATGCTTGACGCCATAACGCTTGCCTAACTCAGCCGCTTTGCGTTCGGTGGCTGACTGTTGCTGTTTTAAATCGCGTATTAGCTGGTGTTTTAGAACGGCTGGCAACGTCATCAGTTCGTCGGTAGTGGCACTGGCCATGCCTTTCACTTCTTCACGAATGTTCTGTGCCTCTATTCGCGTCTTCCGGGCATCTTCCAGTCGCTGCGACAGATTGCGCAAATCACTATTTCCCAACCCCGTTACGCCTTCAACATCGACCAAGCCTTCTCTGTCGCGAAAGCTCTGCAGCGCCTGTTCCGATTCAGTTAGCTTGGCTTTGAGGTCTTCCAGACGCACATTGAGCCAACTGGTTGCCTCTACGGTGCCAGACAACCGTACATCCAGATCGCCCGAGATAAATTCCTGTGCTATGGCGTTGACAATCTGCGCCGCCAAATTTCGATCGGTGGAGTTGTACTTCAGATGGGCGATCATACTGAAATCTAGTGGCGTCACCGCCAAACCCGCGGCCACGGCGCTAGTAACGGACTGAATCAACGCCTCGTTCTTTGCTTCTTCGGTTAGTGGAGGGGCAGGTTCGTCATCGCTTGCCGGCAACAGTGATTTGAAGTCGAAGCGGTACCACGGCGCCGCGCCTTCATCTTCTTCGGTTTTATCAGGGTTTTTGAAAGCGGGGTGGTTTTGCAAACGCAGCTTGCGAACAACCCGCTCGGCAAGATCTCTGCTTTTTAAAATATCAAACTGGCTATTGATCTGATAGATGTGGCTGGCGCTAACGCTGTAAATGTCTTCCACGTTCACCAGATTCGCCTGCTGGCTCTCTAGCATGATCGATGCGGTGGCCTGGTAAGTTGGCTTGGTGGTGAACACCACCAGAGCAGTGAGCACGGTAATCGCCAAAGCCAGTCCAAGAATGGCCCATTTGCGATGCATAATCACACGAAAGAGATGACCGACATCAATAAAATCATCGTCGCTGTCACGCGCATCCTCGCGGGCTACTGACTGCTCCACGGCATTCATTAAAAGAAAGTATCCTGCACAGTGACGAGATCACCAGGCTTCACCCGGTAGTCCAGCCCCACCTTTTGCTCGGCCAGGTTGGGGTCGTTATCTGGTATTAGCAGCATCACTTTCTTGTTGGCGCGCGCGGTAAACCCACCGGCCAGAGAGATGGCCTTGCGCAGCGTAAGCCCTGGCTGAAAGGCAACGCCGCCAGGATTCCTAACCTCTCCATTCACAAAGAATGATCGGTACTTGACGATACTAACGGAGACTCTGGGATCTATAAGGTAATCGGGCTTAAGGCCGCTGATCAAGGTTTGCTGCAGATCGCTATCGGTCTTGCCCTCAACCGTAAGCTCACCCAGAAACGGGTAAGAGATACGGCCGTTTTCGCCTATCAACAAGTTTTCAAAAGTGAGGTCCTGCTCGCCATACACGTAAATGCGGATTGAGTCCCCGGCATTGAGTGTATACTCGCCTGGCGCCGCATTAGTGTACACGCTGCAACAAAGCCCTACTAAAAGAAGTAAAAACCTCAAGATTCGACAACTGTCTCCTTGTAACTGCCTGTCAGCATAACGCGATAAGCGCCATCCAGCGTGCCTCGCAAGAGAGCCATTATAATCGAGACCGTGATTCTTTTGGTGGCCCAGAATCATCATCTTGCATGTTTATTGTGAGCCAAAGTCACGCCTTGGGGTCACTGCTCGGCTGCGTTAAGTGCTCGAAGTCAGGCGAGCTGAACGCGGCTTTGGGCCATTCCGCGACTAATTCTGCAGCTCGGTAGCCTGGCGAGCTATGGACTAAACAGGGTGTGCTCTGCCTGCGATCGCCTATCCTTCTTGAACGCCCGAACAGCTCTCGCTCATGATTACGCCGATCGTGCTGAGGTTTGCGAATTCGGTATTGTCGTATGCTCGGCAA
>JBGCDE010000167.1:0-16463 GCA_045105115.1 Pseudomonadales bacterium
GCGAGACCCTTGATAAGCGTGCTTTACCCTTGCATGTAAATACTGGCTTGATGTCGGATGTTGCACGCTCGCTTGATCGTGGTGCGCAAGGTGTTGGTTTGTATCGAACGGAAGTGCCTTTTTTGCTGCGCGATCGTTTTCCCAGCGAAGAAGAGCAGCGGCAGATTTATCGCGAACAGCTGGAAGCGTTTGAGCCGATGGAAGTGACCATGCGAACGCTGGATATTGGCGGAGATAAATCGCTGCCTTATTTTCCAATTGAGGAAGAAAATCCATTTTTAGGTTGGCGTGGAATTCGGGTCACACTGGATCACCCGGAAATTTTTCTGGCGCAGGTTCGGGCAATGCTAAAAGCCAGTGAAGGTTTGGATAATATTCGTATCATGCTGCCCATGGTCACTCACTTAAGCGAAATTGACGAGGCGCAAAGCTTGATCAAGCGCGCCTATACCGAGTTGCTCGATGACGGTTATGATCTAAAACTGCCACCTGTTGGTGTAATGGTTGAAGTGCCAGCTGCGGTGTATCAGGCCAGGGCGTTTGCCCGGAAAGTAGATTTTCTTTCGGTGGGTAGCAATGACCTTACTCAATATCTTTTAGCCGTTGATAGAAATAACACCCGGGTCGCGGGGCTGTATCATTCGTATCACCCCAGCGTATTGCAAGCCTTGGAAGCAATCGCCGATGCGGCAAATATTGAAGGTAAGCCGGTGACTATTTGTGGAGAACTGGCCGGTGAGCCGGGTGCTGCAATTTTGTTGCTGGCCATGGGGTACGATGCCTTGTCGATGAATGCCGCCAGCATTCCAAAAGTGAAACAAGCGATCAGATGCATAAGCAGTGAGCAAGCAGAAGAAATGTTAGGTCGGGTAATGCAGTTGGAAGATGCAGAGATGGTGTACGGTTATATGCAATCAAAACTCGATAAACTCGGCATCAGTCAGTATCTGAGTCCTGGTGCCTTGATTGCTTCGGGGGACGTGTGACTTTGTCGTCGTTACTGGCGACCTCAGCCGCTGGAGCTTTAGTTCATCCTGGCTGGGATCCTGTTGCGGTAAGTCTCGGGCCGCTTAGCATCCACTGGTACGCATTGATGTACTTGCTTGGCTTTTTTGCAGCATGGAAATTGGCCATGCGACAAACTGCGCACAAATGGGTGTCGATCAAGCCTGATGAAATTGAGGACATGATTTTTTACGCGGCACTCGGTGTTGTACTTGGCGGCCGCTTTGGTTACGTATTTTTTTACGGTTTTGAGCACTTTCTGGATAACCCACTTTGGCTGTTTGCGGTCTGGGAAGGCGGCATGTCATTTCACGGCGGGCTGCTCGGGGTTATTGTTGCGATGTATTTGTTTGCGCGAAAGGCCGGCCACAGTTGGGGGCAGGTGCTTGATTTGAGTGCGGTCATAACTCCAATCGGTCTCGGCTTGGGGCGGCTAGGCAATTTCATTGGTCAGGAGCTTTGGGGGCGGCCCAGCGATGTTCCATGGGCTATGATTTTTCCTAAAGACCCTGATGGTCTGGCGCGTCACCCCTCGCAGTTGTATCAGGTAGCTCTGGAAGGATTGCTGCTGTTTTTATTGGTGTATTGGTATGCTCAAAAACCGCGACCCACCTGGGCAGTGGCGGCTGTTTTCCTGTTAGGCTACTCAAGCTTTCGATTCTTCGTTGAGTTCTTTCGCCAACCCGATGCGCACATTAACCTCGAATGGTTTGGCTGGATGACGCGGGGCCAGGAGCTGTGTATTCCTATGTTCATACTGGGTCTGTTCCTGATCGTACACTCGCATCGTAATCAGACCGATGTAACGCCCGGTGCCAAGCGCGTACCGGTAAAGTCCTGAACTAATTTGACGAAATAAAATGCAGCAATACTTGGATTTAATGCGCCACGTGATTGATCACGGAGCCGACAAAGAAGACCGAACTGGCACGGGTACGCGCAGCGTATTTGGCTATCAAATGCGTTTCGATTTACAACAAGGTTTTCCTTTGCTGACCACCAAGAAACTGCATTTGCGTTCCATAGTGCACGAGCTTTTGTGGTTTCTTAGTGGTGATACAAACATTGCTTACTTGAAGGAAAACGGTGTCAAAATTTGGGATGAGTGGGCCGATGACAAGGGTGATCTAGGTCCTGTATATGGTTCGCAATGGCGCAATTGGCCGCTGCCTGACGGCGGCCACATTGATCAAATCAGCCAGGTGATAGAGCAGATTCGTAACAACCCGGATTCCAGGCGTTTGATTGTCAGTGCCTGGAATGTGGCTGACGTTGAGCGCATGGCTCTGCCGCCCTGTCACCTCTTGTTTCAGTTTTATGTGGCGAACGGCAAGCTGTCGTGCCAGTTATACCAGCGCAGTGCGGATATTTTTCTGGGCGTACCGTTTAATATTGCATCCTATGCCTTGCTAACAATGATGATTGCGCAGGTCTGTTGTCTAGAGCCTGGCGAATTCGTGCATACCTTGGGAGATGCGCACCTGTACAGCAATCATATGGAACAGGCTGTGCTGCAGCTAACACGAACGCCACGCACATTGCCGACCTTGGCGATTAACCCTGAGGTCAGTAATGTGTTCGACTTCGTGTTTGATGATTTTCAATTGAACGATTACGAGCCTGACCCTCATATCAGTGCGCCAGTGGCCGTTTAACGCGTTGTTGGTTGTTAATGACTTCAAGCACACGAACATTGAATAGCGATCACGGCGAAGGTGCTGGAATGGTTCTGCTTCTGGCGATGTCGCGCAATGGTTGCATCGGCATTGACAATACCTTGCCCTGGCATCTGCGCGACGATCTTTTACATTTCAAGCGCCTTACCAGCGAGCACGCGATCATTATGGGGCGCAAGACCTATGACTCTATCGGTCGCGCCTTACCAAACCGCCACAATATTGTTATTAGCCGTCAAACCGCGTTAGTGCTGGAAGATTGTGAAGTGGTCAATTCTCTGGATGCTGCGCTTCAAAGTGCGCAGCGTTGGTCGCAAGCGCATGAAAAGAATACCTATTACGTGATTGGCGGCGCTGATGTATACCGGCAGAGTATTGCCAGTGCTGAGCAGATTTACCTGACCTTGGTAGACACTGAGGTCCAGGGCGACGCCTGGTTTGCTTTTGACGACGCTGACTGGCATCAGCTTTCCCGAACGGAATTTCATCAAAACGACGATAATGATTGGAATTTCAGCATCTTACATTTAAGCCGCGAAAAACCATAGTACACCCATAGTACCGCTGGTGAGACAACATCAATGTTTTTCAATTGGTCGTTGATTTATTTCGAAAAGTGGTTTTACAATGGGGGCAAGACATTGCGACTGTTTCTTGTTCGTTGGGTTCACCTTGAGCTCCCTAGACTCATGCAATAGTCGCTAATAAATGCAATAAAGTTTTACGTCCTCATCAAAAGGTAAAAACAAGTCCATGAATATGCATCGAATAAAAGTCGTTGCCTGTGCCGTGCCCCTACTCGGTGCGCTATTAGGTAATGCAGCCAGCGCTGACACTCTAGGCTCGATTATGAGAGTCGGACAGGCGAAGACTACCGCCGCTCAACAATCGCAGACCCGAATTGATAAGATTGCGGATCAAACTGGCGACCTTTTGAATGACTACAAGACAGTCAACAAAGAAGTCGACGGTTTGCGCATTTACAATCAACGTCTGGAAATTCAGATTGCCAATCAATTGGCGCGTCTTGAAGAGCTGGAAGATTCAATCGGTCAGGTTACGGTTATTCAGCGCCAGATCACGCCGCTGATAATTCGTATGATTGACGGTCTCGAGCAGTTTATCGGTCTTGATATTCCGTTTAAGTCGAAAGAGCGTAGCGATCGTGTTGCGTTTTTGCGGGCCAACGTGGATCGATCTGAAATATCGGCTGCTGAGAAGTTCCGTCAGGTTCTTGAGGCGTACAAAATTGAAAATGAGTACGGGCGTAAAGTGCAGACTTACGCAGACGAAGTTGATATCGATGGCAGCGGTACCGCCAGGAAAGTCGATATTTTGCAAGTCGGTCGTATAGCATTATTGGCGCAAACTACCGACCGCGAAGTAACGGCGGCGTGGGGCGACAACGGCTGGGAAGTGCTTGATGGCTCTTACACCAGTTCAGTATCGAAAGGCATTCGGATTGCCAAGAAGCAGGCCGCCATCGACATTATGACCTTGCCGATCCCGGCTCCGGAGGCAGCACAATGAAAACATCACTAAGAATAGTTAGCCTCGTCCTGGGCGCAGCATTGTTGAGTTCAGGTGGAATTGCCGTCGCTCAAGACAAAGCGCGCTCGCTAGATCAGTTGTTGCGTTTGGTTCAACAAGGCAAAACCAGTGAGGCGCGTGAAAACGCCAAGCGTGAAGCAGAATTCAAGCAGGCGAAAAATCGCCAGGCTGCGCTGCTCAGTCAGGCCAAGCAAACACGTGCAAACGAAGAAGCACGCAGTGTGCGTCTTGAAAAGAACTTCGAAGAAAATGAAGTGACGGTTGCTGGTAAGCAGCAGCAGTTGAAAGAGCGTCTTGGTTCCTTAACCGAACTGTTCGGTCACATCACTTCTGCCTCTGGTGATCTGCGCGCCAACCTGGAGACTTCTTTAACGAGCGTACAGTATCCCGGTCGTGAGGAATTCCTCGACGGCTTGGTAGAAAAAATGAGTGGCAACGACAAGCTGCCTAGCATTGAAGAAATCGAGCGCTTGTGGTTTGAGCTGCAACGTGAAGCCGTAGAAACTGGCAAGGTTGTTAAGTTCAATACTGAAGTAGCGAAACCAAATGGTGACAAAGCGAACGTTGCTGTTGTGCGTATCGGTAGTTTCAACGTTGTGACCGAAGACGGGCAATACCTGCGTTTTGATCAGGGTTCATTAGAAGAATTGGCTCGCCAACCAGGCGAATTCAACGGCATGGCCAGCAGCCTTGCATCTTCCAGTGAAGGACTGCACCCATTTGGTGTTGACCCTACGGGTCCATCGGGTGGTTCGTATCTGTCGGCATTGATTGATAGTCCAACCATCGTTGAACGCTGGCATCAAGGCGGTATCGTTGGTTACATCATTACAGCTGTCGGTGCATTCGCCTTGTTGATCGCTCTCTGGCGCTTGGTTGTGCTAAGTACGGTTGGCGCGAAGGTTAGTTCGCAGTTAAAGAGCTCATCTCCGAACAAAAACAACCCACTGGGTCGCGTTCTCTCGGTACAACAAGAGAACCCGAGTTCAAATGCTGAAACACTGGAGCTCAAGCTCAATGAAGCAGTGCTGAAAGAACAGCCATCGTTAGAGAATTCACTAACCTTGCTTAAGATCATCGCGGCGGTCGCTCCATTGCTCGGACTTCTCGGTACGGTAACCGGTATGATTTTGACCTTCCAGGCCATCACCATCTTCGGTGCAGGTGATCCGAAAGCAATGGCTGGCGGTATTTCAAGCGCCTTGGTAACGACAGTGTTGGGTCTCTGTGTTGCGATTCCAACCTTGCTTCTGCATACGGTCGTAAATGGTCGCGCGAAGAAGATAATGCACGTTCTTGAGGAACAAAGTGCAGGCCTGATTGCCAAACAAGAAGAGGCTAATGGCTAATGATTACCTTCTTCGAACTGGTCGGAGAACTGCGTGGCTTCATGGAAGCCGGAGGCAATGTTCTCTGGCTTATCGCCTTCACCACCTTGCTAATGTGGACTATTGCGTTTGAACGCATCTGGTACTTCAAAAGCAAGAGCGGCCTGAAAAGTGATGTTGCCAATGTGATCGACCAATGGGAATCGCGTTCTGAACGCAGATCCTGGAATGCGCTGAGTATTCGGGAAATGCTAATTTCGGAAACGTCGCTCAACATTAATGCTTTTATGCCCTTGCTTGGCACTTTAGTAAAACTCTGCCCCCTGCTGGGTTTGCTCGGTACTGTAACCGGCATGATCGAAGTATTTAACGTAATGGCAGTAACTGGTGGTGGTGACGCTAAGTCAATGGCGGGAGGTGTTTCGAAAGCGACAATACCTACTATGTCTGGCATGGTTGCAGCAATTTCGGGCTTGTTTGCTAATAGTTATCTCACTCAGGTAGCTGATCGGGAAAAAGCACTGCTCGAAGATCACCTGACAATGGATCATTAATTATGGCCCGTAAAGCAGAAGAAAATGATGGCGCAATCGACTTAACCCCGATGTTAGACGTTGTATTCATCATGTTGATCTTTTTCATCGTGACGGCCTCTTTCGTTAAGGAAGCAGGCATTCAGGTGATCAAGCCTGAGGGTACAACTGCCACAGATCGTAACGCTAAAATACTGATTGCTATCAGTGGCAATGATGAGGTCTGGATTGATAAAAACCCGGTAGACAAGCGCTCTGTTAAGAACCACATCGAGCGACTACGATCTGAAAACCCCAAGGGTGGCGTTGTTTTGCAGGCTGATATGGGTGCAACCGCAGAAATGGTTGCTCATGTGCTCGACATGGCGCGTGAAGCAGGTGCGATCGATGTTGCCTTGTCCACCGAGCGGAATTAGGAGGGCTTGATATGGCTGCACTCAGATTAGGAATAGGCTTGCCGTTAGCGGCATTGGTTACTTTTGCGTTGTTTATGTTAATGCACTCTCTGATATTTATGGCTGATACCGCTATTGATGAGTCAGGTGCTACCAAGCTGGCTGATATTTTCATGCCAGACGTTGAAATTGAAACCAACCTGAAAGAAGCGAAGCCTGACAAACCCGAAGATCCTGAAGAACCGCCACCGGATCTGCCTCAACCTGAATTTCAGGACTTCGATGTACAAGCAACGGCTATGAACATGAGTACGCCGATCAATGCGGATATTAATGTTGAAATGAATGGCGCAAGTGCTTCCGACGGAGAATATCTGCCAATCGTTAAGGTGGCGCCTATCTATCCGAACCGAGCAGCAACAAGAGGCATTGAAGGTTATTGCATTGTGCAATACACCGTGACGGCAACGGGCTCAACCCGTGATCCAGTCATAACTGATTGCCCCAATTCAGTGTTTGCCAGCGCATCAAAGAAAGCCGCACTTAAGTTTAAATACAAGCCGCGTGTGGTCGACGGCGTTGCTGCTGAAGTGCCTGGTGTGCGAAACAAGTTCACTTACACACTCGATAAATAAGAATCAGATGCTCGCTATGGCGAGAGTTTGTAAGACGTTAAATACGAGCAAAGCTATGAGCCGAGAAATGCAATCTAATCTCACAGCCAGCGTACTACGCACAGGCGTAGCGGCGGTGGCAATATTTTTTGCCTTGTCACTGATCGCCGTGGTACCGGGAAGTCCACTGGGCGTTGCTGTTGCACAAGACGAGGAAAAGCCGCCGGAAAAAACCCGCAAGACTCAGGCAATTAGTGCGAAGGTTTATGAAAAGCTGGCAAAAGCGCAAGAAGCCGCAGAAGCTAAGCAATACAACCAGGCGATAAGCATTCTCGACGCATTGCGACGCAGTCAGGGTGAAAAACTCAAAGGCTACGACGCCGCCAGCGTATGGAATGTGTACGGTTTTATCTATTACTCGCAGGAACAATACAGAAAGGCGATTGGTGCCTACAAGAAAGTAGTAGAGCAAGGAGAAATTCCAGAAGCGCTGGAGGTTGGCACCAAGTATACGATTGCACAGCTGTATTTTGTTGTTGAAGATTATCCTGCCGCAATTCGGGCGATGAATACTTGGTTCAAAGTAGCCAATAACCCTGGTCCGGATCCTTATATTTTGCTTGGCCAAGCGTATTATCAGACTAAAGACTATAACCGTGCGCTTCAGCAAGTCGAGCGTGGCATGGCCACAGCGCGCAAGCGAGAGATAGCACCTAAAGAGCATTGGTATCTTTTGTTACGAGTGCTTTATTACGAGAAAAACAATTACGCAAAAACTACGGAAACTCTAGAGCAGTTAGTGCGTCGTTGGCCAAAGCGTGAGTACTGGGTGCAGTTGGCTGGCATGTATGGCGAACTAAAAAAAGAGAAGAAGCAGTTAGTCACAATGGAAGCAGCTTATGTTCAAGACATGCTTCAGCGTGAAGGCGAATTGCTGAACATGGCCTACTTGTTTTTGGGCAATGACATGCCTTATAAAGCAGCCAGAGTTGTTGAGAAAGGCCTGAAGGAAGAGAAGATCAAGCCTACTACCAAGAACTATGAGCTTCTAGGTAACGCATGGCGCCAGGCGCAGGAAACCAAGAAAGCAATTCCGGCACTTGAAAAAGCCGCGAGCCGCTCAGACAAGGGTGAAATATACGCGCGTCTTGCGGGTGTGTACCTCGACAATGAGGAATACAACAAGTCAATTCGTGCGGCCAGGGACGCGATTAATAAAGGTGGCGTAAAGCGCAGAGACAATGTGTTTATGATCAAGGGCATGGCTGAGTTTAACTCTGACAAACTCAATGCCGCGCTTGGCTCGTTCCGTAAATGTGCCGAAGACAAACGCAGTAAAAGTGTGTGCAATCAATGGTACGGCTTTGTCCAGAAAGACCAGAAACGTCGTCAGCAGTTAGCTGAGGATCTCAAAGCCTTGAAGAACGCCAGGGATGCAAAGAAAGCTGCGGCGGAAGAAGCCACAAGCTAGTTTGTTTTTCTGCAGCTAAGAAAAAGCCGGCGCTGTAAACGCCGGCTTTTTTATGCGTGACATTTGAGCACTTATTAGCTTAGCAGCGATAAATCCCGTACCGCACCTTGATCAGCACTGGTTACTAACATTGCATAGGCCTTTAGAGCGGGCGATACCTTTCGTGGTCGTGATTCAACGGGTAGCCAGGCCTTATCACCTTTAGCATCCATTGCGGCTCTTCGTTGTTGCAGTTCTTCGTCACTGATTATTACATCAATACGTCTGGCGGGAATGTCGATCCGGATTGTGTCACCGGGTTCCACCAGGCCAATCGCGCCGCCGGCCGCTGCCTCAGGTGATGCGTGACCAATGGATAATCCAGACGTGCCTCCAGAAAAGCGACCATCTGTTAGCAAAGCGCAATCCTGGCCCAGTCCTTTGGATTTGAGATAGCTGGTTGGGTACAACATTTCCTGCATGCCTGGCCCGCCTTTAGGTCCTTCATAGCGTACGATAACGACATCACCGGCTTTCACGCGGTCGCCCAATATGTCTTCAACGGCCGCATCCTGGCTTTCGCATATATGCGCCGGACCCTCGAACTGCCAGTTGCTTTCGTCAACCCCGCTGGTTTTTACAACACAGCCTTTCTCTGCGATGTTGCCAAACAATACGGCTAAGCCGCCTTCAAGACTGTAGGCGTTTTCTATGCTGCGAATACAGCCTTGTTCTCTGTCGGCGTCCAGACTGCTCCATCGAGTGTCCTGAGAGAAAGCGGTTTGTGTTGGTATGCCTGCGGGGCCGGCTTGGTAGAATTTTTTAACGTCTGCATCTTTAGTGAGCATAATGTCCCACTGTTCTAATGCAGCTTTCATGGTGGGCGAGTGAATGGTGGGAGAATCAGAGTGCAGCAATCCCGCTCGTTCAAGCTCTCCCAAAATTGCCATTACACCACCGGCTCTGTGCACATCTTCCATGTGGTACTTCGGAGTGTTCGGTGCAACCTTGCACAGTTGCGGAATTTCTCGTGACAAGCGGTCGATGTCGCGCATCGTGAAATCAAGCTCTGCTTCCTGCGCTGCGGCCAGCAAATGCAAAATAGTGTTGGTTGAACCGCCCATTGCAATATCAAGCATCATTGCATTTTCAAAGGCATTAAATGACGCAACATTTCGTGGCAGTACCGATTCATCATCCTGCTGGTAGCGTTTGTGACACAGCTCTACAATTAATCGTCCGGCACGTAAGAACAACTGTTCTCGATCGGCGTGTGTCGCAAGTGTGCTGCCATTTCCTGGTAGTGACAAGCCAAGCGCTTCGGTCAAACAGTTCATTGAATTGGCGGTGAACATGCCAGAGCATGAGCCGCAGGTTGGGCACGCTGAGCGTTCGTACTCTGCCGCTTCTTCATCAGAGCGTGTTGGATCGGCGCCAATGACCATGGCGTCAATTAAATCAAGCTTATGTTCTGACAACGCCGTTTTACCAGCTTCCATCGGGCCGCCAGATACGAATACGGTTGGAATATTCAAACGCAAGGCTGCGTTAAGCATGCCCGGAGTGATCTTGTCGCAATTGGAAATGCAGACTAGCGCATCTGCGCAATGCCCGTTAACCATATACTCAACCGAATCGGCAATGATGTCGCGCGATGGCAAGCTGTACAGCATGCCGTCGTGGCCCATGGCTATGCCGTCATCAACAGCAATTGTATTAAATTCTTTTGCAACGCCACCGGCCGCTTCAATCTCTCGTGCTACCAATTGCCCCAGGTCTTTGAGGTGTACGTGACCGGGAACAAATTGTGTGAAGGAGTTTGATATTGCGATGATGGGCTTTTGAAAATCATCATCCTTCATACCAGTGGCGCGCCACAATGCGCGAGCACCGGCCATGTTACGGCCATGTGTAGATGTTTTTGAGCGATAGTCGGCCATTGTTCTTACCTATAAAATGGAATTGTGCTTCACAGTTCGCGCATCAGCACTTTGGAGTTTCGTTGATTGTTGTACAAGGTTTGTCTGCTGACGGGCAAGGTTTCAATGCCTGTCTCTTCAAAGCCGTTTTCCTGAAACCAGTGCGCGGCTTTGGTTGTTAACACAAACAGGCGCGACAATCCTTGTGACTGCGCCTTTGAGATCGCGTGTTGCAATAGCTTGACGGCGCGGCCAGAATTTCTAAATTCCTGTTCGGTCACCACGCAGGCCAATTCTGCCGAGGAAGCATCCACAAATGGATAGAGTGCGGCACATGCTATGGCTTTTCCGTCGCGTTCTATTACAGCGAAAAACTCTATCTCTTCTTCAAGCTTTTCTCTTGAACGGCGAACCAGTGTTCCATCATTTTCCAGCGGCGCGATTAAATCGAGTACCGCACTGATGTCGTGAATGTTTGCATCCCTGATCAATTCGAACGGGTCACGACTAATGAGTGTGCCACTGCCATTCAGGCTAAATAGTTCAGTCAACAGTGCGCTTGAATTCGTAAAGCTCACTATCTGTGTTCTGTCGACGCCTGCTTCACAGGCTTTGATTGCACAACTCAGGTTGCTATCGACATTGCTGTTCGCAAGTTCTCGTGCTTGTGCCAGGCTCAATTCTCTAAGCAGCTGACCATCATCGAGTATGCCGTCGTTCTCGCTGAAAAGAATCAATTTATCGGCACCCAGGCGTGCTGCTAATTCACGGCCTAATTCCATGTCATCTAAAGAAAACAATTCGCCACTTGGTGAGGGTGCGATAGCGGGTATCAACACTACATTGCCTTGGTCCAGTTGCGCCTGCACGCCGTGTACATCTACATTACGAACAGCGCCTGCGTGTTCATGGTCTACTCCATTGTCTACGCCAAAAGGTTTTGCTGTTATGAAGGAACCACTGATAGTGCGAAGTGGTGTGCCTCTGTGTTGCGCGGTGGAGGAATTTTTTAGCAATACGGCTTCTATTCGTGAGCGCCATTCGCCGAAGGTAGCGGCGGCAATATTGACGGCCTGCTCGCCAGGTATCAAACGGCCACTCTCTTTGGTCACTGAGCTGCCGGTTGAATGCAATGCTTGTTCTATTTGCTGGTCGGCGCCGAAACACAGTACTACTTTTACGCCAAGGCTGTGCAGCAACACAATATCTTGCAACAAAACTGTGAAGTTTTCATGCGCGAGCACCTCGCCGCCTAAGGCAAGAACGAAGGTCTTGCCGCGGTTGCTGTTGATGTAAGGTGAAGTGGATCGAAACCAGCTCACGTATTGTTCAGTGTTCATGGTGTTAGTGTGTAATTAGGAGTGCATATGCTTGTGCATGAATCTAGAACGGTGATGAGTAGAGTGGCCTCCAGCGAGACACGCCGTGAACCCATCCATGGGGGCTTGATTTTCGACATCCTGTCTCAAACAGTCCCGCTGGAGGCCACTCTACTCATCACCTATGTGCTATTACGAAACGTCGCCATACTGCTTAGCACCGGTCTCTATGCTCGGGCTTATGTACTTCGACGCCTGAGATTGTATTGGCCGGCGGCCTAATTAACACAAAACCTATCAATAAGTTGACGCAACAATTTAACACAGGGCTTTATTTGATGCAGCTCCATATATTCATCAGGCTGGTGCGCCTGATCGATGGATCCGGGTCCCAGAACGATGGTTTCCATGCCCATGCCCTGGAAAAACGGCGCTTCTGTTCCAAATGCGACGGATCCGGCGGTATGGCCGGTTAGCTTTTCGGCGGCTTTAACAAGCTCGGAATCAGCAGCTTGCTCATAGGCGGGCACACCGTCTACCAGGGGTTGGTAGTCGATTTTTACTTCGTGTCGATGGGCTACAGCTGCAATCAGTGCGGCTATATCGTCTCGCAAGCCTGCATTGTCCATGCCCGGTAGTGCTCGAACGTCGAATTGCAATTCGCATTGGCCACATATGCGGTTTGGGTTGTCGCCGCCGTGTATGCAGCCGAGATTCATGGTGGGTACGTTCACGTCAAAGCCGGCGTGGTTGAAGTCTCGAGCTAACTGTTTTCTGAAGCCCATTAGCTCGCTAAGTACCGAGTGCATTACATCCATGGCGCTGGCACCCGCAGCGGGGTTTGATGAGTGTCCGCTTCGCCCATGCACCGTGACTTTGTCCATCAGAATGCCCTTGTGCATCCTGATTGGCTGTAAGCTAGTAGGCTCACCAACAATCGCGTAGCGTGCCTTTGGTCGGCCGCTGGCGGCCAGCTCTTTAGCGCCTTGCATTGAGCTTTCTTCGTCTGCAGTGGCGAGCAGAATGATCGGCTGCTTTAAATCTTTGGCTGTGTATTGACGCGCAGCTTCAATGGCTACGGCAAAGAAACCTTTCATGTCGCTGGTACCCAAGCCATAAAAGCGGTTGTTACGCTCGCTCAGGCTGAATGGGTCGGACTGCCACTTGCCGTCATCATAGGGCACAGTGTCGGTGTGGCCGGACAATACCAAGCCGCCCGAGCCTGAACCCAGGGTGGCGATGAGGTTGGCTTTGCCAGGTTTGTCGCTAAGTGGCAGAATTTCGCAGCTAAAGCCTAGCTCGCTGAGCCAGCTGGCCAGTTGATCAATCACAGCTCTATTGCTTTGATCGTACTCGGCAGAGCAACTGCTGATCGACGGCAGGCCGATCAGTGTTCGTAGTTGTTGTTCAAGCGCGGGTAGCTTAGCCACCAAAAATAGCTCTCAAGATAAAGAAGAACAGAATGGTCAAGCCGGCACCCGCAGGCAGCGTGACCAGCCAGGATACGAAGATTGAGCCAACCACGCGCAGATTCAAAGCCGCGATGCCGCGCGCCAAACCAACGCCTAATACAGCGCCTACCAGGGTGTGGGTAGTCGATATTGGTAAGCCTGTGGCTGATGCAAGAACGACTGTGCTGGCCGCCGCCAGCTCAGCAGCAAATCCGCGGGTTGGCGTTAGCTCAGTGATCTTCTTGCCAATGGTGGCCATTACTTTGAAGCCATAGGTTGCCAAACCAATAGCAATACCGCCGCCACCCAGTACCAGAATCCACAACGGCAATGCTGATTTTGCTGCAACTTCACCACCGGATGAAATAACACTGACGATCGCAGCCAATGGGCCAATGGCGTTCGCAACATCGTTAGAGCCATGAGCAAATGCCATCGCGCAGGCTGTGAATATCATTAGAATGCCAAACACTCGCTCAACATTGGCGAACCGAGAGCCGGAGTGCGCTTCAAGCGCTTCATCTGGTTGAACACGCCTGAGCATGATTACACCGAGTACAACCACGCCAAGGCCCACCAGCGTGGCAATACCCATACTTTGGCCGTAGCTAAAATCAACGCCCACGTGCTTCAGGCCTTTGGTCAATGTGACCATGCTGATCATCCAGCCAACCAAAAACATGTACATAGGTACCCATTTCTTGGCATTTTTGAATGGGTCGTCAGTATCGAGAACTAGCTTTTGTACGCTCATGAACAGCAGAAATGCCATGGTGCCGGCAAGTACTGGCGACACTACCCAGCTTGCGACAATGGAGCTCACTTTGCCCCACTGAACGGCATCAAACCCTAGGCCAACAACGGCGAAACCAACCAGGGAGCCGACAATGGAATGGGTGGTTGAGACTGGCCAGCCAGCCATACTGGCTATCAGCAACCAGGTACCGGCTGCAAGTAGCGAGGCCAGCATGCCAAACACCAATAAATCTGGTGAGCCCTCTATTGCTGCTGAATCGATAATGCCTTTTCGAATCGTAGAGGTTACTTCGCCACCGGCCAGAAAAGCACCGGCAAACTCAAATATAATAGCGATGAAAATCGCCTGCTTGATAGTTAGCGCTTTGGAGCCAACCGATGTTCCCATCGCATTGGCAACGTCATTCGCGCCAATACCCCACGCCATAAAGAATCCAAAAGCTGCTGCCATAATCAGCAAGATTGTGGAGTATTCAGTTATTACTTCCATCGAAGGTCGCTCCGGTACATCGTCAGAGTGTTAGTGTTGGGGATATTAGGTTTACTTGGCCATCAGCAGTCTAAGGCGACTGCCTACTTGCTGGGCTGTGTCTGCAAGACCGCCGATCTTGTCGATAATTTGATAGAGAAACATTACATCAACGGGGGGTAATTCCGACTCAAGCTTAAACAGTGAAGCACGCAGCTTGATTTGTTGCTTGTCGTTGCTGTGTTCAGCTTTATCTAATTTATCCAGAATTTCATTCACGCGCTTTAGCTCTAATCCGCTAAAACCAGTGCTTAACAGTTCGTCGAGTTCTTCAATAGCTTGCAACGCATAGCGAGAAGATTGAGCCGCTGTTTCTACATAATCCGTCATTTTTTCCTGCATACTGGCAGGAATGGTCATCTTTCGACCCCATACCAAACCCGTTATGTCCCTTGTGCGGTTCGCCAGGCGGTCCTGCGTTGACAGCAGTTCAAGAAGGTCGCCGCGGTTTACTGGCAGGAATAAGCCGTTCGGTAAATGCTTGCGTATCGACAGTTTTTTCTTGTCGGCATCTTTTTCAAGCTTTACAACTTGCTTGCCACATTGATTGGCTTGCTCCCAGTCTTCCGCGATAACATTGGCTAGAAACTGGCTCAATAATCCGACACACTCACAGACCGTTTCCATATGCGTTTGGATGGGCTTGATCGGAGACCGGCCAAATAATGAGGCAATAGTTGGCGATGCCATTTTTATTTTCTCTTGTTAAAAAAAGGCGAGTATAAGGGGGCTTCGGTGCAGTTTCTAGAATTATTGAGTTGTAGAGCAAAAAGAGAACGAATGCATTTAGAAACAGGCGCTTATGTGTTAAATCGCATGTAGTTTGCTAGAATTAGATCGTAAATCGTGCGACACTTGAAGAAAATAGAGCGTCGCGAAAAGCTTGCTGTAACGGCGCCCAGCCAGCCAACCACTCTAAACCTTCGAGTGCCGCCCAGAGACCTATAATGGCCGAACCTGCCAGCAGTACCGGTAAGCGGGAAATTTATCTGGATCTTCACATGCTTCTGCATGATCTGGTGACCGATCAGCGTTTGTCCGAAGCAGATGCTGAGCGCTTGCGCAGTTCGTCCAGAAGTCGCCAGGACGCGGCCAAGAGCTTATTGAATTATCTGGCTGATCAACGGCTTGAAGACCTTTCAAGTCCAGGCGCAACCCTAAGTATTGAGAAATTATTAGAGTGGGTTGGCCGCAAAGCGGGTCAAGAAGTGGCCCATATTGACCCCTTGAAGATTGACGCATCTGCGGTGACTGGAGTGATGTCGTTCGCGTTTGCACAACGGCACAACATATTGGCGTTGAAGGTCTCGCAAGATGAAGTGGTTATTGCCAGCACCGAACCCTTTGTTTCAGATTGGGAAGCGGACCTGCAGCATGTGCTTCGAAAGCACATCACCCGGGTAATAGCTAACCCAGCGGATATTCAGCGCTATCAGGTTGAATTTTATACACTGGCAAGATCGGTCAGTAGCTATACATCGGAAGGCAATAAGGCCGGAGCGGGTCTCGCTAATCTAGAGCAGATGCTTGAGCTGGGCCAGCTTAAAGACCCCGATGCAAATGATCAGCACATCGTAAACATCGTTGACTGGTTGTTTCAATACGCATTTGAGCAACGCGCCAGTGACATTCATATAGAGCCACGCCGCGAGCAAGGCAACGTGCGTTTCCGTATTGATGGCGTGCTTTGTCCTGTCTATGAACTGCCCATGCAAGTGGTCACGGCGGTAACCAGTCGAATCAAAATATTGGGTCGAATGGATGTGGCCGAGAAGCGCCGCCCGCAAGATGGCCGACTGAAGACTGTCAGTCCTGAGGGTGTTGAAGTTGAGTTGCGTTTGTCTACCTTGCCAACGGCCTTTGGCGAAAAGTTAGTGATGCGAATCTTTGATCCGGATGTGTTGCTGAAAAGTTTTTCAGAGCTGGGTCTTGCCAAC